>NZ_JBSIUP010000047.1:0-8388 GCF_053654055.1 Ursidibacter sp. B-7004-1
TTATTCGTCTATCACAACTTTTGCGATGTAATCTAAATTTCGATAGCGTTGTGCGTAGTCAATGCCATAGCCAACAATAAATTCATCAGGAATAGCAAAACCAATCCACTCTACTGGCACATCAACCTCTCGGCGAGATGGTTTGTCTAATAGGGTACAAATGGCAACAGAACGTGGCTCTCGTAATTTTAAAATATCACGCACTTTATTTAGGGTAAAACCTGTATCAATAATATCTTCAACAATTAGTACGTCTTTACCGTTAATTTCGCCATCTAAATCTTTTAGAATTTTCACATCACGACTAGATTCTGTCCCCGTTCCATAACTTGATGCCGTTAAGAAATCCACTTCAACAGGCAAATTTAACTGACGAACAAGATCCGCCATAAACATAAACGAACCGCGTAAAAGCCCAACAACGACAAGGCTCTCACAATGATTATGTTGATAATAATGGTTAATTTCTTTGGCTAATTCAGCAATGCGTTGCTGTACTTCTTGGGTAGTAATAAGTGTTTCGATGTGATGTTTTTTCATAGGACTTTAACTCTTTTATCGAAAAAAAACCTAATTCAAGAGAATTAGGTCAGACTGATGACAAACTTCAAAAGAACGTAAAATCTGTAGGGTGGGCTTTAGCCCACCATCTTTAAAATCAATAAGTTACAAAATGGTGGGCTTAAGCCCACCCTACACGAAATAAGTTCGTCAATAATCTGAAGCCCCGATAATACGGGGCTTACTGATACACAAATGAAAAATTACTTCGCAGCTTTTAACTCTTGGTAATATTTTTCATAAAGCTCAATAGCTTCACCAACATCGTCTTGCCAGTGGCTTTTTTGTAATACTTCTGCGGTTGGATAGATTGCTGGATCATTAGTGATCTCTTTTGGCAATACTTCTAACGCTTTCACATTTGATGTTGGATAACCAATTTCTAATGTTAGTTTTTCCGCAACTGGTGCACTTAATAAGTAGTTAATTAGCTTATGTGCTGCTTCTGGGTTTTTCGCATTTGCTGGAATGGCTAAAGTATCCACCCAAAGTACTGGGCCTTCTTGTGGGAAAACCATATCAACTGGTGCTTGTTCTTTTTTCGCAATACGTACAGAACCATTCCATAATTGACCTACGCTCACCTCACCCGAAATAAATGAGTTTGCAGGGTTATCAGAGCTGAATGCCAATACATTTGGACGTAATTTTAATAACTCTTCATAAGCTGCTTTGATCTCTGCAGGATCAGTCGTATTTGGGTTTTTACCTAATTTTAATAAAGCAATATTAAATACTTCACGAGCATCATCTAATAATTGTACTTTATCTTTAAATTCAGGTTTCCATAAATCACCCCACGCAGTGAAGTTTTCACCTTTGTAGTCATTTGTATTAAATGCAATACCTGGTGCACCTAATAATTGTGGTAGTGAGTATTTATTACCTTTATCGTAAGGTTTATCTAACCAGTCAGGGTTAAGATCTTTAATTACTGGTAATTGGCTGTGATCTAACTCTTTTAACATTCCTTCACGAGCCATTTTTGATACAAAGTAGTTACTTGGTGCAATAACATCGTAACCACCATCTTTACCTTGAATCTTTAATTTCGCATACATTGTTTCATTTGATTCAAGACTTGAAACTTCGACTTTAATCCCTGTTTGCTTAGTAAATTCATCTAATAAACCTTCTGGCACATATTCAGTCCAAGTATAAAGATGTACTGTTTGGTTTGCCATTGCATTTGCACCAAATAGAACCATTCCAGATGTTAAAGCCACAGCCCATTTTTTCATTTAAGTTTTCTCCAAAGTAAGAGTTAATAAATAAGCGGTTGGATTTCTCCAAATTTTTACAAGTCTTTAAAAATCAAAGACGGGGGCATTCTAAATGCCCCCCTATATTTTGCAAGCCTTTTATAGCCAAATTGATGTTTTTTTAAGCTAACAGTCCCAATTTTGCCAAAAAGAATAACGATCTCACCGCTTACATTACCACCACATCAAACTGATCTTGGTAATAATAAGGCTCAATTTTTATTTCCACTTTTTTCCCTAAAAAGACTTCTAACTCAGCTAATAAGGCGTGAGATTCTTCGTTAATTAAATATTCGCCAACATTACGAGAGGCATAAACAACATAACGCTCTGAACGATAAAGATGATGAACACGAACGACTTCTCGTAAAATTTCATAGCACACCGTTTCAACGGTTTTAATCGTGCCACGTCCTTTACAAGATAAACAATCACAGCATAATACT
The DNA here is from genome assembly GCF_053654055.1 of Ursidibacter sp. B-7004-1. Lineage (NCBI taxonomy): Bacteria > Pseudomonadati > Pseudomonadota > Gammaproteobacteria > Pasteurellales > Pasteurellaceae > Ursidibacter > Ursidibacter sp. B-7004-1. Next base: position 2,270 of record NZ_JBSIUP010000047.1, read on the forward strand.
CGCTCTAAGCTCTCTCTCGTTCGTTTTCGAGTCATTTCCACTAAACCAAGTTGTGTAAAGCCATTGACATTTGTTTTCACTCGGTCGCCTTTTAAGGCTTCTTGTAAAGAATCTAATACTCGCTGGCGATGCTCTTCATCTTGCATATCAATAAAATCAATAATGATGATGCCACCTAAATTACGAAGTTGTAGTTGATGTGCTATTGCTTGTGTCGCTTCTATATTAGTATTAAAAATCGTATGGGCTAAATTACGATGCCCGACAAATGCCCCAGTGTTAATATCAATGGTAGTCATTGCTTCTGTCTGTTCAATAATTAAATAACCACCCGATTTTAAATCCACCCGCTTATCTAATGCTTTTTGAATGCTATCTTCAACACGATAAACGTCAAATAAAGGCTGAGTTCCTGTATATAAACTCACGTTATCAGTTAATTCTGGCATAAATTCTGACAGAAACTCTTTAACCTGCTCGTAGGTCATTTTAGAGTCAATTTGAATTGATTTGATATGAGTACCAACAAAATCTCGCAACACTCGTTGAGCCAATGCTAGCTCACCATATAACATTGATTTAGTTTGATATTTTGCTTTTCTATCTAAAATTTTCCGCCATAATCGTTTCAGAAAAGCGACATCTTGTTGCAAACTTTCTTCGCTCACTTCTTCTGCTGCGGTACGAACAATAAACCCACCCAATTCATCACAATAAGGCTCAACCAATGCTTTTAAACGCTCTCGCTCGGCTTCACTTTCGATTCGTTGCGATACACCAACGTGGCTATTTTCAGGCATAAAAACAAGATAACGTGAAGGGAGTGTAATATCCGTAGTTAGTCTAGCCCCTTTTGTACCAAGTGGATCTTTAACTACTTGAACAATAATATCTTGCCCTTCTCGTACTAATTCACTGATGTTCTTCACCACAAATTGTTTCTTTTCGTTTTCATCGACACATTCAGTATGTGAAACAATATCGGAGGCGTGTAAAAATGCCGCCTTTTCTAAGCCGATATCGACAAAAGCGGATTGCATTCCTGGCAACACTCGGGTAATTTTCCCTTTATAAATATTACCCACAATCCCCCGTTTTGCTTCTCGCTCTATATGTACTTCTTTTAAAACACCATTTTCAACCAATGCCACCCTTGTTTCACTTGGGGTTACATTAACTAATAATTCTGCTTGAGCCATCTTTATTCTCTACCCTTTATTTTTTACCACTTAAATTCTACCCTAAATAAGCGGCGAGTTTCTGAAGTTTTTTTACTAAATATGATAAAACTCACAATTTATTGTACTTATTTTTGTACTTATGAAATAATAAAATGCATTTATTAACCGAATAAACTCACAATGGAGTAAATATGGAAGTGATGACCTATTCCACCTTTCGCAATCAATTAGCTGGGGCATTAGATCGAGTAAATGAAAATCACACTCCTATTTTGATTACTCGCCAGAATGCACCGCCTGCGGTGGTAATGAGCTTAGAAGATTTTCAATCTTATGAAGAAACAGCTTATTTAATTGCAAGTCCTAACAATGCACTGCGTCTTAATCAAGCTATTTCGCAAGTACAACAGCACAATGCAACCGTTCGGGAGCTTATCGAAGAATGATCCTTGCTTGGACTGATAACGCTTGGGAAGATTATCTTTATTGGCAAAGTACTGATAAAAAGATGCTTAAACGAATCAATCAGTTAATTAAAGAGATTCAACGCCAACCTTTTTTAGGTATTGGCGACCCTGAGCCACTGAAATATCACTTGTCTGGATATTGGTCTAGACGTATTGATAGGGAACATCGTCTCGTCTATCAAATTCATAACGAAACTTTATATATCGTACAGTGTCGTTATCATTACTAATTTTTAACCCTCTTCTTAACTATACAGAGAATAATATGACTCAAACCTTTATTACGGGTAAAGATGCCGCCCTTGAAGATAGCATCGCAAACTTTCAACACAAACTAAAAACATTAGGCTTTAACATTGAAGAAGCCTCTTGGTTAAATCCTGTTCCAAACGTATGGTCAGTGCATATTCGTGATGCAGACTGCCCACAATGTTTCTCAAACGGTAAAGGGGCAAGTAAAAAAGCTGCTTTAGCATCTGCCTTAGGCGAATACTTTGAGCGTTTATCTACTAACTATTTCTGGGCTGATTTCTATTTAGGCCAAGAAATTGCGAATGGCGAATTTGTACATTATCCATCAGAAAAATGGTTCGCTATTGAAGATGAAGAACAATTACCTGAAGGGATTTTAGATGATTTCTTACTAGATTATTTCGATCCTAACGGTGATCTAACGCCAGATCTTCTCGTTGATTTACAATCAGGCAATTATGATCGTGGTATCGTTGCCTTACCTTACACCCGCCAATCTGACAATCAAACCGTTTACATTCCACAAAGCATTGTTGCGAATTTATTCGTTTCAAATGGAATGTCTGCGGGCAATACAAAGAATGAAGCTCGTGTTCAAGGTTTATCTGAAGTTTTTGAACGTTTTGTCAAAAATCGTATTATCACTGAAGCGATTAGCTTACCTGAAATTCCACAAAGTGTTATTGATGGCTATCCAACTATTAAAGCCTCTATTGAAAAATTAGAGCAAGAAGGCTTCCCTATTCTCTGCTATGATGCATCATTAGGGGGGGAATTCCCTGTGATTTGTGTCATTCTACTCAATCCAAATAACGGTACTTGTTTCGCCTCTTTCGGGGCTCACCCTAATTTCCAAGTAGCATTTGAACGCACCGTTACCGAATTATTACAAGGGCGTAGCTTAAAAGATTTAGACGTTTTCGCACCGCCATCATTCAACAATGATGATGTTGCCGATCACGCAAACCTTGAAACGCACTTTATCGACTCAAGCGGTCTGATTTCTTGGGATCTTTTCAAATCTGAAGCGGACTATGACTTCGTGCATTGGGATTTCTCTGGTACAACCGAACAGGAATTTAGTAATTTAATCGCAATCTTCAACAAATATGAACAGCCTGTTTATATTATGGATTACGAACATTTAGGCGTATATGCGTGCCGTATTCTTGCACCAGGTATGTCAAATATTTATCCGTCTGATGACCTAATCTATGCCAATAACAATATGGGAATGGATTGGCGTGAAATTCTGCTTGATCTCCCTTATTTCCACCACGATAAAGCAACTTATCAAGAACTGCTCGATGAACTAGATGAACAAAGTATTGATGATATGACTCGTGTTCGTGAGTTTTTAGGTATCGTGGCAGAAAAAGGCTCTGCAATGCAAACCTTGCGTATTGGTGAACTAAAATCAATGCTCCATCTTGCATTAGGTAATCTGGAAGAAGCACTTGATTGGGCTAACTGGACAGCAAATATGAATGCAACGGTATTCAGTGCAGAACGTAATAATTATTACCGTTGCCTAATTAGCAGTATTGAATTGTTCTTAGATAAAAGCCGTCAACCTGAACAATATCGCACTGTATTTGAAAGAATGTATGGCAAAGATGCGGTTGATTTTGCTTGGTCAGCAGTACAAGGCGGTAATCCATTCAATGGTTTGCAAGGTGCTGATGAGTCTCTTGAAAGCTTAAAAGCACACCAAAAACTGCTAGATGCTTACCGTAAACTTCAAAAAGCGAAAGTAAATCCTATCGCTCGTTAAGCTATCACCTTGACTTAATTTGTTGTATTTAATAAAAGGGATACACTGTGATCTGCCCCCAAAATGAGTGTATCCCTTTTGGCTTGCTTTTAGCTGAAATTACCAACCTTTAATCATTGAGCCTTTAAAAACTTCATTTGCTTTTTGGAATACTTCTTCTGATTGGTAGGCTTTGACAAAATCTTTAACAATCTCTTTATCTTTATTATCAATACGAGAAACAATTAGATTCACATAAGGCGAGTTTTATCTTCTAGCCACGCTGGCGTCAGTGATGTACGGTGATATAAGTGCAGAAATCTTTTTGCGATCCAGATCGAAAAACTTGGCATTTATTCACAATTTTATTCTACACAACAAAATAAAATCTGTTATTTTTCAATTGGTTATAACTTTCCTTGTAGGGACGACACGCTGGCGTCCGTGATGTACGGTGATATAAGCACAGAAATATTTTTGCGATCTAGATCGAAAAACGTGGTATTTATTCACAATTTTATTCTTCTTTTCATTATTATATGAATATCATACAAATCGTTTAAAATTATTTTATGAATTATCCAAATCACAAATCTGTCCGTGTAAAATGGGATACCTATCAAAATGGTTGTTATTTCATTACTATTTGTACTCAAAATAAAATTCATTATTTTGGAGAAATAATGAATAATGAAATATCCTTTACATTATTAGGCATTGAATTGCAAAAGATTATTGAAAACACGCCGCTTGTTCGTAATGACCAATATATTGACATTCCTATCTATACCGTTATGCCAAATCATTTTCATATGATTATTACATTAAATTACAAGATAGATTGCCATCAGCATTATTTTGGTGTTCAGCGTAAAAATTTATCATCAGTCATTCGGGGGATTAAATCTAGATTAACTAGCTTTGCCATGAAAAATAACATTTCATTTCAATGGCAATCAGGATTTTACGAACATATTATTCAAAATGAACGTGCATTTTCAAAAATATATGATTATATACAAAATAATGTTATTAATTGGTCGGCAGATCGTTTTTATTAAATAAAGATTTTTATTTAAAAACAATGATATTATTATGAGCGGTATAAGTGTATAAGATGATCTTGGACACCTATACCGATATAGGAATTATCATAAAACACAGACTATCATAGTAGGCAACTATAAATTGCTTTCCTATATGTTTTCAGCTATCCACGTTTGAAAGTAAGGGTTATTTATTTTTAGCGTGTTTCCTGCGTCTCTCGTGATTATTTCTGCTTTCTCTAGCTTTCTAATTTTTCCTTGAATGCTACTGCTTGAAAGGTTTTCTATTCCTAGCTTTTGAGCTATCTGTTCTTTTGTTTTTTTGCTGTATAGGTTGTTATCATTGTTATAAATCGCTTTGATAAGTTCCTTTTCTAGCGCACTTAATGATTGCCATTGTATAGCGTAATCTGTAAGTTCTTCTAATTGTGATATTCTGCTTTGTGTAGCCTGTTCTAGGGTAAGATTTGGGTTAATTATCATATCTTGCGTTATAGCTCGTAAATAAAGCGGTGTATAATTAAAACGCTGAAATAACGCATAAAACGCCTGCTTGTCTATCTGCTTCCCTGTCCGCTCTTGGTAAATATCTGCTAAAAAATCCGTAAAATTTTTAGGTAAATTCGGAAAATCTAAAGAGTGAGCGAAATGAAAAAACGGAGCTTTGTGATCGTTAAACATTGAGCGTAGCCCATTGGTGCTACTTCCTGTGAAAATTACTTTTACTTTGTTTTGATTTATATCCAACCCAGTCCTTAATGATTTTACAAGCGTTTCAGTACCTTTTATTCGTGCTAACTCCTGAATTTCATCAAGCAACATTAAAATAGGCTTTGGGCTTTTTTCTGCTAATTCAGCAATAATTTGACTGACTGAAATCATTTGAGATTGTGCCGTTTCATTAAGTGATACGCCTACGCCCAGCACTTCAATTTGTCCTATTTTGTTCAATGCCTCTAAGACTTTACTTTTACCATTGCTGGCTTTATCTAAAAAGTCCGCCAATGCTTGAATAAAAGCCGTTTCCGTTTGGTGTCTTTGACTTTGCTCCATAAAGCTATAATAAAAAACATTAAAGCCCATTTCTTCCGCCAATGGTTTTATATCTTCTATTAAAAACTTGGTTTTCCCCATTCGTCTAGGTGCGAATAAAGTCAAAGCGTGAGAAATTCCATCTCTCAAACTAATTAGTAAACTGTTAGCTAGTTCAGTTCTTGGAAAGTGTAAAGGGTCTTTATTATGCTTCATTTATTATCCTTTATATTAAATTATACTAAATGAATATAATTATACTTAACTAATATAATTTAGTATATAGGCTAGAATTATTTATGTGGGGAGGATACGCTGATCCGTAATCCAGTCATAAAAATCTGCACCTTAATGAGTTGGTTGTTTAGTCCAACTTTTGGGGGGTAGA
>NZ_JBSIUP010000048.1:0-8122 GCF_053654055.1 Ursidibacter sp. B-7004-1
GCTGAAAAAGGCTGGAATGTTACCATTGCTAAAGTGGACGGAGGAGAAGCTGAAAGTGCTACTGATACCAACGTTGCCCCTGGCGATAAAGTAACTCATATTGCAGGTAAAAACATCAAGCTGGTACAAAATGGTGCGAATATTACCGTTTCAACCACTGACAAAGTAAACTTCAGTGAAGTGACTGCAGACAAAACCAACGCAGGTGAATTGACGGCTACTTCAGCAACAGTGAATGGTCCTACTACGCTAAATGGTACGGCTACAGTTAAAGATAAATTAACTGCTGAAAAAGGTGCAACCATCAGTGGTGGAAACCTTGAAATGAGTAATAATAAAATCACAGGTTTAGCTGAAGGTGTTGATGGTAAAGATGCGGTAAATGTTGATCAGCTTGATAAAGCCAAAACTGAACTGACAGAAAAAGGCTTGAAGTTTAAAGGTGAAGATGGTGAAGTGATCCATAAAAACCTAGGCGAGCAGCTTGATATTATTGGTGATAGTAAAAACGTCAGCACTACAAATGAAGGTGGTAAGATCAAAATTACTATGTCAGATACCCCAACCTTCACTAATCTCACTACAAAAGAAGGTGCGAATATTGGCGGCAAGCTAGACGTGGCTGGTCCAGCGACATTCAAAGATAGTGTAACTGCTGAAAAAGGTGCAACCATTAAAGGTGGCGACCTAGTTATGAGTGATAATAAAATCACAGGTCTAAAAGCAGGTACAGACAAAACTGATGCGGTTAATGTTGAACAGCTAGATAAAGTTAGAGAAATCGCTGAAAAAGGCTGGAATGTTACCATTGCTAAAGTGGACGGTGGAGAAGCTGAAAGTGCTACTGATACCAACGTTGCCCCTGGCGATAAAGTAACTCATATTGCAGGTAAAAACATCAAGCTGGTACAAAATGGTGCGAATATTACCGTTTCAACCACTGAAAATGTAACCTTTACAAACGTGGATGCGACAACAGTAAATGCTACAGATGTTAATACAACCAATGTAACATCAACAGGTAAAGCAAATCTTAATGATTTGACTGTCACAGGCAACACCACTATTGGCGGAGAGGGTAAAACTTTTGCTATTGCTGGCAAAACAAGCGTCGATATGGGTGGCAATGTTGTGAGTAATGTTGCAGCAGGTGTAGCAGATACCGATGCAGTGAATGTTAATCAGTTGAAAGAATCTGGCTGGAAACTGAAAATTAATGATGAAGCAGATACAGTCGCTGAAAAAGTGAATCCTGATGAAGTAGTGACATTTAAACAGGGTGACAATATAGTTATCACTCGTGAAGGACAAAACGTTACAGTTGCGACTTCTCAAACCCCAACCTTCACTAATCTCACTACAAAAGAAGGTGCGAATATTGGCGGTAAGTTAGATGTGGCTGGTCCAGCGACATTCAAAGATAGTGTAACTGCTGAAAAAGGTGCAACCATTAAAGGTGGAGACCTGGTGATGAGTGATAATAAAATCACAGGTTTAGCTGAAGGTGTTGATAGTAAAGATGCGGTAAATGTTGCTCAGCTTGATAAAGCCAAAACTGAACTAACAGAAAAAGGCTTGAAGTTTAAAGGTGAAAATGGAGAAGTGATCCATAAAAACCTAGGCGAGCAGCTTGACATTATTGGTGATAGTAAAAACGTCAGTACCACAAATGAAGGTGGTAAGATCAAAATTACTATGTCAGATACCCCAACCTTCACTAATCTCACTACAAAAGAAGGTGCGAATATTGGCGGTGACTTGAATGTAAATGGCTCAACCACTTTGGGAGATACTAATGTCGGTGGTAAGGGTAACACCTTCGCTGTTAAAGAAGGTACAAAGGTGGATATGGGCGGTAATAAGATCTCTAATGTCGCAAATGGTGATATTTCACCAAATAGTACTGATGCAGTAAATGGTGCACAAATTTTTGCTTTAACAGGCGGACAAGGTGCTCCAGATGTTGCGGCTAACTATACAACGACAATTACTAACCCAGATGGCTCAACAACAACGCTTGAACACAAAAATGTGGTAGTTGATGAAAATGGTAAACCGCTATTAGTGACCTATAATGTTCAAGATCAGAAAGAACACGTCACCAACTCGGTTATTACAGCTATCAACCATATGAATACACAAGGGATTAAGTTCTTCCACACTAATGATGGTACAGCTAAAGCAGAGAGACCAGCAGATCAATCTGAAAATAATGAAGACTCTAGTGCAAGTGGTGCTTATGCAACAGCGGTGGGGTATAGAGCGACAGCATCAGGTGAAAGAGCGATTGCTTTTGGTCATAATGCAACAGTAACAGGAACGGATAGTATTAGTATTGGTACTGGAAATATCGTTAATGGTAACAATTCGGGCGCATTTGGTGACCCAAGCATTATTGATGCAGATAAATCTTACAGTATCGGTAACGATAACCGAATTGCACAAGGGCAAAGTGATGTTTTCGTATTAGGAAACAATGTAACAAAAACAGAAAGTAACTCTGTATTCTTAGGTACGCAATCTGGCTATGTTGCAGAAGGTGAAACTACGAAAGGTAATTCAGCACATACCTCTCAAACGATTGGTGGTGAAACTTACCAATATGCTGGTGGCGAAGCAAGCCAAGTGAAGGGTGTGGTGAGTGTGGGTAACGTTGCTCAAGATGGCACGATGGAAACTCGCCGTATCCAAAATGTCGCACCAGGGTTAATTAGTGCGAAGAGTACTGATGCGATTAATGGTAGCCAGTTGTATGCATTACATAGTGTTATTGATAAGGGGTGGAACTTAACATCTGGTACTGTTGAAGGATCAAATGGAGTATCTAATCAATCTGCACCTGCTAAGGTTGGAATGGGAGAGACTGTTAGAGTTAATGCTGGTCAGAACATTGTTGTAAACCAAAATGGTAGAACATTAGATATAGCAACCACAATGGCACCGAACTTTAATAGTTTGACAGTTAATCCTAATGGCAAAGTAGATATGGGTGGTAACCGTATCCAAAATGTTGGCCAAGCAATAAATGCAGGAGACGCTGTAAATTATGGTCAGCTTAAAGCTGAATTAGGTAAGGTCGATAACCGTTTACGCAGTGGTGTTGCTGGTGCTGTTGCTTCAGCATCATTAGTACAAGCCTTTAACCCAAGCGAAAGTATGCTTGCAGTCGGAGGTGGAACTTACCGTGGAGCATCAGCTTTAGCTGTCGGATATTCTAAAGTGTCCGATAATGGTCGAATCATTATTAAGGTAACAGGAAGTGCTAATAACCAAGGTGATTACACAGGTGGTGCAAGTGTAGGCTTTAAATTCTAATTAAATGGAATTAAAGTCTCTAGTTAAATACTAGGTATTTTAGACTCTCTAATAGACCCACTATTTTAGGATTCCCTATAATGGTGGGTTTATTTTTGCAAATTATTCTACAAAACAAACCGCTTGTCCGTTCAAACTTTCTTGTATTTAGGGTACAATCCCATCAATTTTTTGTTAATAAAGATGGATTATGAGTAAAAAACCAAAAGTTGCATCTAATACTATTGCGTTGAATAAACGAGCTCGCCACGAATATTTTATTGAAGATGAAATTGAAGCAGGCTTAGAATTGCAAGGGTGGGAAGTGAAAGCATTACGAGCAGGGAAAGCAAATATTGGCGACAGTTATGTGATTTTCCGCAATGGTGAAGCCTATCTGTTTGGGGCAATGATTACCCCATTAAATGTAGCCTCTACGCATATTGTTGCTGATCCTACTCGCACACGAAAATTATTATTAAATAAGCGAGAGTTAGACTCGCTATTTGGTAAAGTAAATCGAGATGGCTTTACGGTTGTCGCTCTTTCAATGTATTGGAAGAATGCGTGGGCTAAGGTCAAAATTGGTTTGGCAAAAGGTAAAAAACTACACGATAAGCGTGATGATATTAAAGATAGAGAATGGCAAGTTGCTAAACAGCGTATTATGAAAAACGCTAATCGCTATTAAGCGGTTAGATTGCTCTGAAAATTTGCAAATAAAATAAGGATAAAAAATGATTGATCAAAATTTACTGCGTACAAATTTAGCGGAAGTCGCTCAAATACTCAAAACAAAACGTAAATTTGAGCTTGATACAGCAAAAGTGACCGCTTTAGAAGAACAACGTAAAGCTCTACAAGTTAAAACAGAAACATTACAGGCTGAACGTAATGCTCGCTCGAAAAACATTGGTGCGGCAAAAGCTCGTGGTGAAGATATTTCTGCCTTGTTAGCTGAAGTTGATTCTATGGGGAATGAATTAGATTTAGCTAAAGTAGAATTAGATAAAGTACAAGGCGAAATTCGTGATTTACTCCTTTCAGTGCCGAATTTACCTGCAGAAGAAGTGCCAGTTGGGAAAGATGATAGTGAAAATGTGGAAGTTTCTCGTTGGGGAACGCCACGTCAATTTGATTTTGAAGTAAAAGATCACGTTACCTTAGGTGAAAATTTAGCGGGGTTAGACTTCCCAGCAGGTGTTAAATTAACCGGTACACGTTTTGTGGTGATGAAAGATAAGCTCGCACGTTTACATCGTGCATTAGCACAATTTATGCTTGATTTACATACGGAACAGCACGGTTATATTGAAACTTATGTACCTTATTTAGTTAACCACGATACTCTCTATGGAACAGGTCAGCTCCCTAAATTTGGGGAAGATCTTTTCCATACAAAGCCATTAGAAGGGCAAGATCCAAATGCAGTACAAAAAGCTTATGCGTTAATTCCAACTGCGGAAGTACCTGTTACCAACTTAGTGCGTGATGAGATTTTAGAAGAAGAAAGCCTACCGTTAAAATTTACTGCTCATACGCCTTGTTTCCGTTCAGAAGCAGGTTCTTACGGGCGTGATACGCGTGGCTTAATTCGTATGCACCAATTTGATAAAGTTGAAATGGTACAAATTGTTGCACCAGAAAAATCAATGGAAGCACTCGAAGAATTAACAGGACACGCAGAAAAAGTATTACAGCTTTTAGGTTTACCTTATCGTAAAGTATTACTTTGCTCAGGCGATATGGGATTTGGTGCAACCAAAACTTACGATTTAGAAGTTTGGCTACCTGCACAAAATACCTATCGTGAAATTTCTTCTTGCTCAAATATGTGGGATTTCCAAGCTCGTAGAATGTCTGCTCGTTGCAAAGCAAAAGGCGATAAGAAAACTCGTTTAGTGCATACATTAAATGGTTCAGGATTAGCGGTTGGCCGTACTTTGGTTGCTGTGTTAGAAAACTATCAAAATGAAGATGGTTCAATTACAGTGCCTGAAGTATTGCGTCCATATATGAATGGATTAGCGATTATTAAATAATACAAGAAGATTTAGATGAATGGTTGATGTATTATAACCATCATCGAACGCATCAAGGAAAAATGTGCTGTGGAAGAACACTAATGGAAACACTACTTGATGGAAAACGGATTTGGGCAGAAAAGAATTTAAGCTCAAATTAATCTGACAGACACGGTAATTTTAAACGGGGACTGTCAGATTAGGTTTGATCTTCTACATCGTTGTGGGGCTCAATGCCATCAAACACCAAATTTAGAAGTTAAATCATGTGATTACAAACCCTGTGGAATACAGAATACAGCTCTTGAGTTAAAGTATTCTAACTTTTTGAGATAAGAACAAAATATTTCTTTTTAAGCTTGAGTTCTATGCTACAATTTATTATTTCTTATACGCTTTCCACTTATCATTTCATTTGGAAAAAAATGATGTGAAGCACTGTTAAATTGAAAAACAGGCCGTTGAGTATGCCATGGTGAAAAGGTATATGGGAAATTGATAAAGTAATTAACTAATTTATATAGTGATGAATTGTTGTGAACTTGTTTAACAGTTATTTGGTATTTTTAATGAGTAAAATGGAAAGTATGTTAAAAACGATTAAATCCTTTGCAGGACAATTCTTTATTTATTTATTTATTTATTTAATATCATATGTCTTGTCATCTTTTTTTAATATACATGTTGCTTACTTCTATATCGCATTATTATTGTTATATTATTTCTTGGAAAGGAATGATTTTTTAACTAGGAGAAAAAAATGAAAGAACTTAAAATTAATGAATTATCTTTAGTCTTTGGTGGCGTTCATCCAGTAATTAAAGGAACTGCTGTGGTGGTCAGCTACATTGCTGGTCGTGAAGTTGTAGATCCTTTTTATGATGAAGTTAGGGAAAATATTGTAAATACACCAGTGAAATTTCCTTTGTCTGTTCCCGTTCACGTTAATGTATCACCTAGTTGGACTGAAGGAAGAATAAGTAATTCTAGTTTTGGTAATCATTATATGCCTGGTTCTAGTTATCCAACAAAGACTTCTAATACAAACCAATCCGGATCAGATTATGGTGATGGTACCGATTATCAGTAATTAGAGAGAATATAATGAAAATTAATTTTCCGGTTTCTTATGCGGAATTCATTGAATACTACTTTGAAAAGAAACCTCTATTAATGAAAGGGGCTTTAGATAAGCAGGATTTACTTTCTTGGAATTCAATTAACGAGGTTTTGCCACGTTGTGATCTTCTTTCTGAAGATGCGATTAAGCTGATGTATAAAGGACAAAAGCTGGATAAGTCGTATTATTTAGAAGAATACGATGACTTAGGGACAATGCGCTATAAATTTAAGGAAGAACACTTATACTCTTATTTAAGAGATGGAGCTACGTTGGTTGCAAATGGAATCGTAAATGAACCGAGTGTAGATTGTTTTTCTCAAGAAATTTCCCAATTTATGGGATGCCATGTGTTCTCTAGTCTATATATAGCTTTTAACACTCAAAGATCTTTCAAAAGTCATTGGGATAGTCGGGATATTTTTGCTATACAAATGCAGGGGAAAAAACGTTGGATTATTCATGCTCCTACATTTAAAAAACCATTATTTATGCAACGTAGTAAAGATATGCCTGAATATTATCCAGATTTAGAAAATGTTTATATGGATATTGTTTTAGAGGCTGGAGATATTCTTTATCTGCCTAGAGGTTGGTGGCATGATCCTATTCCAGTTGGTGAGGAGACGGTTCATTTAGCTGTTGGTATATTTCCAGCATTTGCAAACAATTATCTTACTTGGGTTGCTCAAAATATTGTTGAAAAAGAGATAGCTAGAGCATCTTTATCGTATTATGAAAAAGATAAGAGTTTACTTGAACAGTTGGCAGAAGAAACTTCAGCTTATATAAAAGATAAAGAAAACTATCGTAAATTTATTGAAAATTTCTATGATAAGAAACGTATAGAGAATCCTCTAAAATTAGAATATTTGGGGAATTATCAGCATAATTCAATACCAAGTCAAGAAAAAGTCTCTTTTAATACAAAAAATCATTATTTCAATCATGAAAATAAGATTATTTCAAATGGATATGGCATTGCGTTAGATGAACAATTTAATGAAATATTTCAGGAGATTAAGAAAGGAGAAGAAAAAAGATTAGATGATATCTTAGAAAGCGTGCCTGAAGGTAGAAGAGATAAAATCTCACAATTAATGTGGCAGTTAGCTTATATTGGGGTATTAAAATTGAGTTAAATTCGTCCAGTTATCAATTTCAACAATGAGTTTTACCAAAACCTGAATTGGTAAAACTCTTTTTTCTCCTCATTTAAGTTAAAATCAATAATCAGATCTCAGGTGTAATGGACAAAATAGTTGCTGATTTACCCATTACACGTTCAAGTGGACAAAATAGTTGCTAATAATTATTTTTTATGTCGTTAGCAACTCTTTTTATTTAAAAAATCTTGTATAAACAATACCTTACGCTTTTTGCTTAATCCATTGTGATTATTTAATTTTCGTTTTAGTTCACTAAATAAACCCTCAAGCCTATTTGTCGTTTTTTCTATATTTAATTCAGGGTACTTTTCGAAGGTAAATAAATATTTCTCATAATATTTTAAGCTAGATAAAGCACTCCTTAATCCTTTATGCTTATAAGGAAAATAACCTTTTTCATTGCATTTATCTGACCGTTCATTTAAATAGTCTTGGTGAGTTAAATACCATAGATGTAAATGGCGATAAAATTTATTTTTTGTGCTTTCTTTGAGGGTTTTAACAAGTATTTTGAG
>NZ_JBSIUP010000049.1:0-8022 GCF_053654055.1 Ursidibacter sp. B-7004-1
TTGACGTGAACGCGACCAACAACTTCACGAACACCGAAAACGGTAATCTGAAAGCTAAAGAAAATGTCACCGTAGATGCTAAAAACATCGACAACGACGGCAACATCACTTCAGAAAACGGCACAGTTAAACTGAACGCGACAGAGAACCTCACCAACGACGGCAACGTAACAGGTGACAAAGGTGTAGACCTGAAAGGCAAAGACATTACCAACAACGGTACAGTAACTAGCCCGAACGGTACGATTGACGTGAACGCGACCAACAACTTCACCAACACCGAAAACGGTAATCTGAAAGCTAAAGAAAATGTCACCGTAGATGCTAAAAACATCGACAACGACGGCAACATCACTTCAGAAAACGGCACAGTTAAACTGAACGCGACAGAGAACCTCACCAACGACGGCAACGTAACAGGTGATAAAGGTGTAGACCTGAAAGGCAAAGACATTACCAACAACGGTACAGTAACTAGCCCGAACGGTCCGATTGACGTGAACGCAACGAACAGTTTCACGAATACTGAAACAGGTAACTTGATAGCTAAAGAAAATGTGACTGTTACTGCACCAATTGTTAATAACAATGGTAATGCTGCATCAAAAGATGGCTATATCTGTATCAATGGTAACTGTGTTAAGCCTGCCCAAGATAAGGGAGAAAAAGCACCAATGTTACCACCGTCACAACCGTCGATTCCAGAAATGAAGGAAATGAAGGATGAGGCTGTTAGACTAGATATGAGTTCATTAATTGGTAAAGATACTTTACTTGAACAGCTAGATGATTCACTGAAAGCCACAACTGAAGGTGTAAGAGAAGATATTGGTAGACTAGAAGAGACCAAATTGGAATTAGATGGTTTAGCAAGCATCATCTCAGACACAGCGGTATGTTCAGTAGAATTACCTGCAGGAGTGTCAAGAGCAAATCAAGAAATTGTACGCTCTTGTGAAGGCATCAATAGTAAATCTTCTCGTCAATACAAACGTTTTGAAGAAGAGAATAAGCAGTAATGTTTGATAGTGCGAGGGGGCATAGTTCCCCCTTGCATTAGCGAAAAAGGAAACACAATGAAAAAGAAACAGTTTAAATTAAACCAGTTGATGGTGTTGTTAGGTGTGTCGTTAGCAGGTGTTGCATCAGCGGAAACGTTGATAGATGTAAAAAGTTTCCAACTTGTTGGAGATATTGCAACCTTAAGTGAGCCAAATCAACTTGCGATTGCGGAAGTATTGCACCCCTATCAAGGTAAAAACCAAAGTTTAACAAACTTAAAGAAAGCACAAGGTGAATTAGAAGCGGTATTAAATCGCTTAAATTTAGGTCGTTATACAGTGGTGTTACCAGAGCAAGAAATTATCGATGGTAACGTCTATTTACAATTAGTATTAGGCGGACGTGGTAATGAGGTGTTCTATAAAGGTGGAAAAGGTTACGAAAAAGAGAATATCGAACGTAGCTTACCGTCTTTAAAAGCAGGCAAAACTTACGAAGATGGTCGTCAGTGGTTTGATAAACGTGAGTTAAATATGGCGTTAGAAAACCCACTAAAATTAACTCGTGTTCACTACGATCTTGATCCGGCAAATAATGCGTCAGCATTAACCGTATCAGGTTATGCTCCATTTGGTAAAACGCGTAGCTATATAGCAGTAGATAACTACGGTAGTAAAGAGTTTGATTATGCTCGTTTAACTTTAGGTCATATCAATGCAAACTTAACAGGCAGAGATGATGTGTTAAGCGTAAGTGGCTTAACTAACTTCCACGAGCCTAAAAAATCTTATGCGTTAGGCGTAAATTATAACTTACCACTTTATGAACAACACCAAAGCGTAGGTGGTTATGTTGGTTTTAGTAATTTAGATTCAACAGAAGATGCTGATGGTTTACCAGAAGGATTATCTCGCAGAATTGCTAAAGGTAAAAGTGTAACAGCTGGCTTTAAATGGAGCTATTACTTACCAGAATTTGGTTTAGGTGTGAAAGATCAGTTTAAAGTGAATGCAGGTTATCAATATCGTCATTTCCAACAAAAAGTTGGGATTGATGCAGCAAGTAACCAGCTCCAAGTGAGTAATCATTCTAAATATAGTTTAGCAGGTGGTTATATTGGCTTATCTGGTGAAATCCAACCTACAGCAAGTGGTAAATTTAGTTTTGATGTTGCACAACACTATTACTCAAAAAATTTCCCAGGTTCAAGCCGAGTGGAGAAAGTTGCAGAGTTTGAAGAAAAAGCGAAAAGCTATACTTTAACTCGTTATAGTGTGGGTTATAGCCAAGACTTCGCACAGGGTTGGAATATTGATACACAATTAAGAGGTCAATATACAAAGAGCAACTTAGCAAGCATAGACCAAGATTCAGTAACTGGCGTATATAATGTGCGTGGTTACCGTTATACTGGTTTAAGCGGAGATAAAACATTCGTTTGGAAAACAGAGTTAAGCACACCGAGATATACAAATGCGAATATCAGTGGTTATGCTTTCTATGATTGGGGTAAAGTTAGCTACAATAATAAATTGTCACAAAGCGAAGTACTATCAAGTGCTGGTTTAGGTGTAAAAGCGAGAATGGGCTTAGACTTTGATGTATTTGTAGCAAGACGTTTACATAACCACGAGTTAGATCAACGTCATAACGGCAAACGTAGCGACAGAACCTCTGTTTGGGTAAAAGCTTCTTATTTATTCTAATGGATAGATAGTGTGTAAATAATGATAGGCGAGCGTAATGCTTGCCTATTTTTTTATTACTTATCGATTGTTATACTTTGTCTTTTATTTTTGAATGATAATGTCACTAAAAAGAGACTATTATGAAATTAATTCGCGTTGCTTTGCCTGTACCGTTGGCTCGTTATTTTGATTATCTTTTGCCTGAAGACTGTTTGGTGGTTAAAGGGGCGAGAGTTGTTGTGCCATTTGGAAATCAGCGTAAATTAGGCATAGTGGTTGATTTTCCAAAAGATAGTGATGTTCCTACTAATAAACTCAAGCCGATTATTGAAGTATTAGATACTCAATCATTGTTTGATAATGAAATCTGGTCGTTATTAACTTGGGCAGCTAATTACTATCACGCTCCATTGGGTGAGGTTTTACAAAGTGCATTGCCGATTAAATTACGTCAAGGGGATAGTACGGAGCGTACCAGCTGTGATTATTTTTCGGTAACGGAAAAAGGGCATAATGCTTTAGTAAATAGGGAACTTAGTCGAGCAAAGAAACAACAAGTTTTATTAACGGAGTTGGTACAGTTTGCAAAAATTTTTGAGAAACCGACCGCTTGTAGCCCAACAGTTTGGAAATCTTTAATAGAGAAAGGGCTACTTGAAAAAGTCGATGTGCCATTTATCGCTCAATCGTGGCAACAAAGGTTAGCGGATAAACCTATTTGTAATCAACAAAATCGTTTGGTACTCAATAAACAGCAATCATTGATCGTAAGCCGTTTGCATTTTCATCAAGGATATGGTGCATTTTTGCTCAATGGTGTAACAGGATCAGGCAAAACGGAAGTCTATTTGCAAGTGATTGATGAAGTACTAAAACGGGGCGAGCAGGTGCTGGTATTAGTGCCAGAAATCGGTTTAACTCCGCAGACGATACAACGTTTCCAAGCGAGATTTAATGTTGAAATTGATGTGCTACATTCTAATCTGAACGATAGCCAACGTTTAAATGCTTGGTTACGAGCAAAAAATGGTGAAAGTGCGATTGTGATCGGCACTCGTTCCGCTTTATTTACACAGTTTGATCGACTGGGTCTAATTATTATTGATGAAGAACACGATAGTTCTTTTAAACAGCAAGATGGCTGGCGTTATCACGCTCGAGATCTTGCAATATGGCGAGCAAAGCATAAAGGGATCCCAATTATTTTAGGGACTGCAACGCCAAGTTTAGAAAGTTTGCAAAATGTTAAAAACGGTAAATTTATTGAATTACAACTCAATGCTCGAGCAGGTAATGCACAATTTTCTCGCCAACAGGTTATCGATCTAAAAACACAACGGATCTATGCAGGACTATCAGAGCGTTTACTTGCAATGATGAAAAGTCATCTTGAAAAAGGCAATCAAGTAATGCTTTTTCTCAATCGGCGTGGTTTTGCTCCTGTATTGTTATGCCACGAGTGTGGCTGGATCTGCCAATGCGAAGCGTGTGAGAAACCTTATACTTATCATCAAAAAAGCCGTGTATTGCGTTGTCATCATTGTGCATCGCAGCACATTATTCCCCGTCAATGTGGCCATTGTGGTTCAACGCATTTAATTACTACGGGTATTGGGACAGAACAGCTAGAGCAGACTTTAAGCCAACATTTTCCTCAATTTAATATCACTCGAATTGATGGTGACAGCACTGCTCGTAAAGGCTCGTTAGAGCAGCATCTTGCTGAAATTCAATCAGGTAAAAGCCAAATTTTAATTGGTACACAAATGTTAGCCAAAGGGCATCATTTCCCAAATGTTACCCTTGTGGCGATTGTGAATGTGGACAGCAGCCTATTTTCAACTGATTTTCGTGCGGAAGAACGTTTAGCACAGCTTTATATTCAAGTTGCAGGGCGAGCAGGAAGAGCAGAAAAACAGGGCGAAGTTGTGCTACAAACACATTACCCTGACCACCCATTACTTAAAAGTCTATTAACGGAAGGCTATTTAAGTTTTGCAGAACAAGCATTATCAATGCGAAAACTAATGGGATTACCGCCATTTTCGGCACAGGTACTTTTCCGAGCCACAGGGCGAGATAATGAGAAAGTGGTAAATTTTTTGCAAGAACTGACCGCTTGCATACAACAAATAATCACCCAAAATCAATGGCAAGGCTTTCAGCTATTAGGTCCAATAAACGCTCCAATGGCAAAAAAAGCAGGGCATTTCCGTTGGCAACTGATTATTCAGCACGCAGAAAGGGGATTACTCCAACAGTTATTGAACCAGTTCGATATAGTTAGAGAGCAATTTTTACGCAATGATATTCGCCTAAGCGTAGATATTGATCCGCAGGATTTGGGGTAAGTAAATAAACTTATCCCCCACCTTTTCTACAACAAAAATCATAAAGTGGTGTAGGTAAAATGCGTCTAAGCCACCAGAATAGTTTTGTGGGAAAGGTTACTTGATAGCGAGCTTTCGGTTTTTTAGCTGAAAGTGCTTGATAACAAGCGATAGCACAGGCAGTTGCAGGTAAGGTAAATGGGTTGGCGTTGCCTTTAGTGTTCAGCCTAGCTAATTGTTGCTGATAGGCTTGGCGGTGGAAAGAGTTTTCTATATCAATATATTGATGTAATTTAATCACCGAATTGGGTCTAAATTTACTTTGGATCGGGCCTGGTTCAATAAGGCTAACATAAATGTTGGATCCGTATAGCTCGTGGCGGAGTGTATCTGCCATTCCTTCTAAAGCAAACTTTGTGCTGTTATAAGCACCACGAAAATGCATTCCTGCAAAACCTAAAATACTACTGTTGATTAAAATACGCCCGTAATTTTGTTGGCGGAAAATTTTCATTGCATAGTTTGTCACTTCCCAACAACCAAATACGTTGGTTTCAAAAATTTCACGCAGGGCATCACGAGGAATATCTTCTACTGTACCGGGTTGTCCATACCCAGCATTGCAAAAAACTGCATCTAACCCACCGCTTGTTTGAATATATTCAAAGGCTTGTTGGATTTGCTGAGAGTTTGTTACATCAAGCTGTAAGCATTCAAAGCCTTCAAATTGTAAACGTTGCACATCTTCGGCTTGTCGGCAGCTTGTAATTACTCGCCAGCCTTTTTCTTTTAAATAGTGGGCGGTGGCGTAGCCAATCCCAGATGAACAGCCTGTGATAAGAATAGTTTGCATAGTGTGTCCTAACTAAAAGCAGTATTATGTAGCACTTACATAAAATCAAAAAAATGCTCTCTCCCACTTGTGGGAGAGAGACAGCTCAAAAATGCGTTCAGCAGTTTTGAGCAGAAAGAGGGCAAATAAGCGGAGACTTTTCATCAATTTTTCACAAATAGACTATCCTTTGCCCTCTCCCTGATTTGCCGTTCTGAGCGAACGTCAAATCTTTCCCTCTCCCGTAAACGGGCGAGGGGAATTTTGCAACTGCTACATAATACCGTCAAAAAATGATCATAGCTGATTTAACCAGTGTAAAAAGTCGTTAGCAGACATAAACCCTGTTACTCTTGATTGTGTCAGCTCATTGCCTTGTTCATCAAAAAAGAGAATAGTTGGTAGCCCTAATATATTGAAATGTTTCATCAATTCATCATTAGCAGGTGAATTTTTTGTCATATCAATTTGCAGTACTAACATTTGATTTAATTTCTGTTGAACATCGGTATCAGTAAATGTGTATTTTTCAAATTCTTTACAAGCTACGCACCAATCCGCATAGAGATCCAACATCACTTTTTTGCCTTGATGAGCGTTAATTTGTTGTTTTAACTCACTCAACGAGCTAATTCGGGTAAAGTGGTGTTGTGTTGTTTGTGTGTGTGTCGGTTGTTGCCAAAGAAAATCTACCCAAGGTTTTGCGCTGATAACCAATGCAGCGAGTACGATCAGACGAAGTACTTTTTTCCACCATTTCTGTACGTTAAATTGCTCATTAAGCCAAACACAAAAAGCAATGGCTAATGCAGACCACATCAATGGTTCAAATTCCGTAGGGAATACTCGTGAGAGTAAAAAAACGGGTAAGGCTAACATCACAAAACCAAAAATCGTTTTGACTTTTAATAGCCAATCTCCTGATTTTGGTAGAATTTTATTGCCAAATAGCGTGATAAGTACCAGTGGAATACCCATTCCTAACGCCAGTAAATAGAGAGCTAACCCACCTGTGAGAAGATCACCACTTTGAGCCACATAGAGTAATGCACCAGAAAGTGGGGCTGATGTACAAGGTGAGGCAACTAACCCTGCGATCATTCCCATTACAAACACGCTAGAGTAAGAGCCACCCTGTTGCTGTTGGCTTAATTGATTGAGTTTTTGTTGCCAGCTATGCGGTAGCTCTAAGCTAAATAAGCCGAACATTGAGCAAGCTAATATCACAAATAGGATAGAGAGTGTAATTAGCACTGGCGGGCTTTGTAATGCTACTTGAAACGGTAAACCAATGGCGGCAACGGCTAAACCTAGCAAAGTATAAGTGAGTGCCATTCCTTGTACATAGGTTAAGCTCAAGCTAAAAGCGATCAGGCTATTCGGGCGTTGTTGGCGTCCAATTACAATCGCCGACAATAGTGGCAACATTGGTAACACGCAGGGGGTGAAGGCTAGCCCTAAACCTAAAACGAAGAACCAAAAAATTGAAAAGCGATTTTGAGCTAAATTATCAGCCAATATAGTTTGTTCTGCTTTGGGGTTCTGTTCAGCATAAGCGGTTGGATTGTTGCTATTTTTTGCAACAGTTGAGTTTTTTGCAAAAGATTGTGTTGAACTCACCGCTTGTTCATCTAACGCTAAGATAACGGTTTCAGGTGGGTAGCAAAAACCTTTGGTGCAACCTTGATATTCAACGCTAAGTTTTGCCCCCTGCTCTCGCTGTGAAATCGGCACATTAACTATTAGCTGGTTGCGAAAAATATCCACAAGTCCAAAAAATTCATCATTATATTGTTCACTCTCTGGGTAGTTTATTTCCCCTAATGTCACCTTTTCACCATTTATGATAAGTTGTTTTTTATATAAATAATATCCGTCAGCAATTTGCCATTCTAATTGTACAGAATGATCAGAAAGTTGGTGAGAAAAACGGAAAGCATCAGATCCTGCTAAGAATTTTGGCTTTGAGTTAAACAAATTTGCGTGGGTAGAGAAGCTCATTACGAGCGTCATTACAACTAAAAATAATCGAAGTAGCATAGATAAATCAGTTAATTAGCAACAAATAACATTCTAATAATGAATAGACCGTTTGACAAAGTTTTTGTTACGCAAAAAGCTTGATATTATGTAGCTATTGCACAAAAAACAAGGAAATTTGCGGTATTAT
>NZ_JBSIUP010000050.1:0-7960 GCF_053654055.1 Ursidibacter sp. B-7004-1
AACAAATCGCCAGAAAATGCGGAAATTGCCAAAGCGATTGCAGGCTCAGACCAAACCACAGGTAAACCTGAAATCACCGAAGTCAAAGGTTACGACTTAAATGAAAAAGCCGATACTAACCCAGATAAAGTGGTAATTACAGGTAAAGTAGAAGGCGAGCCAGCCGGCACTAAAGTCAGCATTTTCGACAAAGACGGCAAAAAAGTCGCAGAAGTTGAAACCGATGGACAAGGAAACTTCACTGCAACCCTAGTTGAAAAAGGTGCAAAAGATGAGCTAAAAGCAGATGCAGAAGTTGATGAAATCAACGCAGGCGACACTTTCACCGCAAAAGCGAAAGCAGATAGCAAACCAGAAAGTGAAGAAAGCAGCCCTAAAGAAGTCACTAAGATCGAAGGTGGCAACCCAGCTGATCACCTAGGCGATACCCAAGACCCAACTGCCCCAACCTTAACCAAAACAAATGACGCAGGTAACCCTGCTGAAAAAGGCGATGGTGCGGTGAAAGTTGAGTTCCCAGCCGATGCGGTAGTAGGCGATAAAGCAGAAATCAAGTTTAAAGATGAAGGTGGCAACCCTGTTAAAGCAGTTTACGAAAAACAAGCGGATGGCAGCTGGAAACTTGATCCTAAAGCAAGCGAAAACGTGCCAGAAAACACCTTGCCAGAAACAGTGAATAATAACGACCCATCATTTGTTATCCCAGAAGAGAAATTAAAAGATGGTACAGAGGTAACTGCAAAATCGACTGATGTCGCAGGAAAAGAAACCCCAGCAACACCAGTGAAAGCAGGCTTTGACGAGCCAGTGACAACACCAGTGTTATCAGAAGGTTATCCGAAGTCACAAAACACCTCAGATTCCCCTGATACGGATGCGGCAACGGAAGCGGTACTCGTTGGAACTGCAGATCCAAAAGCGGTGATTAAAGTTCAAGATAAAGATGGCACAATATTAACGCCAACTGCAACGGCAAATGATAAGGGTGAATTTACCTTAACCATTCCAAACGCAGATTTAGCGAAAGGACCATTCAAACTTATTGCTGAATTAACCGAAAACGGAACAACGGAAAGTAGCGACCCGACCGCAGAAATCCCTGTTGCACAAACAGTACAACCGGGTACACCAGTTGCTAACCCAGGTGATGAAGCAACGCCATCAACAGACAAAGGCGGCTATCCGAACGATAACACCCCACCACCAGCCCCAACCATTAATGTTGGCGACAATGGTGATGGCAAAGTTACCGTAGGCTTGCCAGCAGATGCGAAAAATGGCGATAAAGTCACCATTACTTACACTGATGAAGCAATAGATGAAGAGAGAACAGTGGTGGTAACAAAAACACCAAATGGTTGGAAAGTGCCGGAAGATAGCCCAATTTCACAAGATAAGATCAACGGAAACAACCTTGAAATCCCAGCGGATAGCGTAAAAGATAAGACGGAAGTGACCGCTCGTACCCAAGATTTAGCGGGTAACTTATCAGAGAAAAAGAAAGATACTTCAAAATATGATGAAGTGACGGCACAACCAAGCTTAACGGTTAATGCGATTGACACAGCTGAAAAAGCGGACAATACGATTGACGCGTTAGTGGTAACAGGTACAGTGGTGAAAAAAGATGATAACACCCCTGAAAATGGTGCGAAAGTCAAGCTCCTTCATAATGGTGCTGAAGTTGTTCCAACTGACAAAGGCTTGGAAGCGAATGATGCAGGTGATTATAAAGCTGTGCTTGTGAAAAAAGGCACACCAGCTGATGTAAAAACTAAGCTAGCAACCGCATATCCAAACCACACAATCATTGAAGTAGATGAAGTACCAACTACAGGTAACCTCACTGCGATTGCACAAAAAGAAGGTAAAGCACAAAGCCCGAACACTGATGCAGCAATCCCAACTACATTGACTAACGATACAACGGATCACCCGTTAGATGCAGCTAACCCAACAGCACCAGGATTGCAAGCTTTCGGCTTTGCAGATGGTCCAGAAAAACAGGGTGATGTTGAAGTGACTTTCCCAACGGATGCGGTTGAAGGCGATACGGTTGCAGTAACCATTACCCCACCAGCAGGTAGTGCAGATACAACACCAACAGTAATCACCTTTACAAAAGGTAAAGATGCTTGGACGCCAAGCCCAGCATTACCAGCAGGCTACACAGTAGATGGCAATAAATTACATATTGAATCAACGTCTATTCCTGATGGTTCAACAGTAAGTGCAACCTCAACTGACCTAGCAGGTAAAACAGCGGAGGGGCAAGCGGTTACAGCTCAACAAGATCCAAGACAGACTAAATTGGAAGATGAGGTAACAGTTGCAGCAGTTGATACTGACGGAAGTGCTAATACAACGGCAGAAATCATTACCATCACAGGTAAAGCGGAAGCGGGTGCAAAAGTAACACTTTATAAATCAGACGGAACAACCAAGATTGCTGAGTTCGATGTACCTGCAGCACAACCTGGAGCTAGTGGTGAAACCCCAATGGGCGACTTTACCTTCACTGTTCCAAGCGAACATATCCCAACAACGGATAGTGCCAAAGACTTCGTAATTAAAGCAAAAGTACCGAATGTTGCGTCAGAAAAATCAATAGACGTAGATGTAACCACCGCACCAGGTAAACAAAGTGATTTAGACAAAGTTACTTTAACTGGCACTGTTGCAGACTTCAAAAACCAAGAGCTTGAATTACACAAAGATGGTGTAAAAGTTGGCTCTGTTACTACAAATGAAAGCGGTGAGTTTACCTTCAACATTACCAAAGGCGATGCAAACAACAACGCAACCGATGGCAATGTTAAAGTCACTGACTTACCACAAACAGATGCACTTACCAGCTTTGTGGTGAAAAAACCAGATGGCACAGCGGTTGCTTTCAACGGAACAGCAGAGCGTAAAACAGAAGGTTCTCAACATACTGGCGATAACACCGCTCCAGAGCTTGATGCACAACTTTCTGTTGTGTTACCAAACCGCCCTGTGAACGTAACTAAAGCTGAGCCAGTGGATACCAAAGATGAAAAAGCAAATGCGTTAGACATCAAGTTACCAAATACACCAGTTGACCAAGATGAACTTCACGTCATCGTTAAAACCGAAGATGGAGAGAAAAAAGTTGTCTTTACTTATGAAAATGGCGATTGGAAAAAAGGCGGTGATACTCTCAATGTTGGCGAAACCAAACCAACACGAGGAACTGATGGTAAATATAGCATTAGCATTCCAGCAAAAGCGCTGAAAGAAAATGACACCTACACCGTCATTCACCGCGACCTTGCAGGTAATGCCAAAGTTTACAGTGCACCAGTTTCAGAAAAATTCGACTCAAGCCCAGAGAAAGTTGATGCCCCTGTGGTTTACACCGGTACGAAAACAACAGAAGCAGGTAACGGCGAGAATATGCTTGTAACTAAATTTGCAGGCAAAGATGAACCAACAAAACCAGCAGCAGTAAATGCAGGTGACATCGTATTCCGCCCAGGCTTGGATAACACCAAGTTAGAAGTGAGCTTTGTGAAGAAAGATAGCGATTTAGCAAGTGTTGATAAAGCTAGAGATGTTATTTACGGTAAGTTAGAAGGCGATAAATTCAAGTTCTACAAAGATTCAGCCTACAACACACCAGTTGAAGAGGGATTAGTAACCGAAATTACAGGGCAAGATGGCTACACCCATTATGTTATCCCAGCGGATAAAGTGGTAGACAACTCACAATTTACCGTAGTAGGTATTAACGAAGGTGGAAAACGCTCAGACAACCCAGCTGATGTTGCAACCTCAGTGGCACAGGCAGAATACACCGCAGGCTTTGACGATAAAACCGACAAAGCAGTGGGCGATCCTGCAATTGCACAGGCTAATGCAACTAGCGACATCACTATCACGCCAACAGCAGCAGTGGATACTGACGGTGATAACAGCAACATAAACAACAACGCTGACGCTAACAAAGTCGCAGTGAAATTTGATGCAAGCCACTTAGCTGGAACATCTGCAGAAGCTCTAGGCTTAAAAGTGAATGGTGAGAAAGGTGCAGATAATCAAATTATCGTTGCACTTAAACAGCCAAATGGCAAATGGAAACTTGTACAGTCAGATAAAGCGACATTAGATGAAGCACTGAATGCAACTCATTCAGATGACTTATCTGAAGTCTCTAATGGAGTGGCAACCATTGATGCTGAAACAGGTAAAATTACTCTGAACAAAGCAGTAGTAAATGGTACGGGTGGCGAGGATAACAAAACCTCCGAAGTGAAAGCTAAAGCAAAAGATGCTTATGGTAATAGCTCAACGGAAGTGTCTCACTCAGCAACACACGCAGATCCTGCAACGCCAATGGTAGATAGACCAAACATTGAAGATTTAGGTAGTGGTAAAGCCACCATTACATTAGGTGCTAATAATGATGGAATGGTTGTTGAAACTCAAGGCAAAAAACTTACGGTATCAAAAGGCAATGATGGCAAATATGAAATCAATCCGCAAGATACTGCAGGTGTAGAGATTGACCCAATTACAGGCAGAGTAACCATAACGGTAACAGGCAATACTGAAGTTCCAATTACTGTTAAAGGTAAAAAAGATTCGAAAGAATCTGAACCTGTAACGGCGAAGATCGACCCAACTAAAGATGCGACACCAGAGCACACCGACCCTGTGGATTTACTTCCACTAGAAAACGGTGATGTAGAAGTGAAACCAGGTACGGATAACAAGAAAATTCGTATTAGCTACACCGCACCTGACGGCACAGCACATAACGATGTTGAGCTAGTGAAAGGCAGTGATGGCAACTGGACACCATCAACCAGAGCGGAAGATTTCACTGTTGCAAATGGCAAAATTACCTTGAAAGCAAGTGCGGTAAAAGATATGACGGAAGTGACCGCTATCGGTAACAACGGCAATCAAGATCAAGAAGGCAATGCAAGTGCCTATCCGTTTGTGGATGATGTAACAGCAGGGAAAGATGGTGACAGTGCGAATCCACCAAGTTTAGCTAAAGCATCATCAAATGATGATGTTGTGATTACCAAAGGTGCAGATAACCACAAAATGGAAATCAAATATGTCCCAACGGGTTCTGCGGATAACAATGACGATAAACTTACTACGCTAACAGCACAGTTAGAAAAAGGCGGTAAATGGTCATTGAAAGATAAAGATGGCTTTGATGTTCCACCTGAAGTGGCAACCATTGATGACAATGGTAATGTTACTCTTAAACGTGGAGCGTTAAATAATGGCTCTAAAGTAAAAGTTACAGGCTTTGATTTAGACCAAGAAGCATCACCATCAGATTATGCTGTTACGGGTACAACTCCAGCAACAGGTGGTTCTACACCTGCAACGGGAGGAAGTACACCTGCACAACCTCAGGCTGGTTATAATCCACCTGTTGCTAATGCTGAAACAGTTAAAGCAAATCATCTTCTTTATCAAGAAAATGATGGCACCCTAGTGTTTAGACACGAAGCTCAACTACAGAATACACCTAATTATGACCTTGTGTTGAAATTTAAGGTTTATGATGTTAAAGAGCAACAAACTAGAGATATTGAAATTACAATACCAGTGAAAACTGGAGTTGCTCAACAAGCAACTGTGAAACTAGATGGTCAGTCATATAGTCGTGATGAGATGAAGGACTTTATCTTTGATGGTTACTCACCACCGCCAACAGCAGTAAAAACCAATAATAACGGTGGAACAATGAACATTACACAAGGTGAAGAAAAACTTTACGTGAAAAGTAATGATAAATTCCGTTTGCTTGCAGATAGCCCGAATGAACCTAGAGATGGACAAGGTAATGCAGTAACTCATAATGACTTAGGGGTTATTGTGCGTCGTGATGTACCTAATGGTCAATTTGTAACTAGTAAGTATGTTTATGGTAAAAATCCATTCCAAGAAGATGGATCAAAACCAGCATATTTAATGAATACAGGTAAGTACGAAGGCGAAGTTGTTAAATTGCCTAATACAGAAGAAAAACCTGATTTAGTTGCAATTAATAACGGTGCAGACCAAGGTGCGGTAGAAATTCAACCAAAACCTAACCATAAACGTATTAGTGTGAAATACACGAACGAAAATGGTGAGGAAAAAGGTGCATTACTTGAGAAAGAGAATGGGCAATGGGTGGTTAAACGTGGTGATGCTGCTGATTTCAAATTAGACGGTGGCAAAATCCTAATTAAAGCAGATTCATTGAAAGATAATCTTGCAGATAGTGTGATTGCACGCGGTCAAGATGAAGGAAAACTTTATTCTGAAAATACAACTGCAACACCAGGTAATGACCCAACACCACCAGCACCGCCAGCACCACCTGTGAAATCACTTGTGGATACGCTAAATGACATTAAAGCAGGACAACCACATACGAATACGGTTGATCGTTTAAGTACAGGCAGACCTGCTGCAATGAAAGATATGGCAGACTTTACTAAAAACGAGGGTGGAAATGTTCAAGGCGGTCTTATTATTAAGACAGGTTATGAACTCACTAATGATAATCAAGCTGTTCAAATTGATGGTGCGGTGAACTACGGTTCATTGATTCCGATGAATATTGATATGAAAGGTGGCGATGATGTATTAGTGGTTGAAAACCAAGTGCAGTCTACAACTATCAAGCTCGGTGAAGGAAATAACTTACTTGCAGTTGGTGTTGCGAACCCTGATTTTGATCTCTATGAAGATAAAACAAAACACGCAACAGACGGACGCTATGTTTTCGCTAATACAGGACAAACACCAGGAAACGGGTATGCTAAAGTCCCTCATATTGAGAACCAACACGGAGCTAATGGTGGTAATATCATTAACTCGAAAGTTGAAGGTGGCAATGGCGATGACGTTATCTTAATCGGCGGAAGTAACTCAAATGGTCTTGTAAGTACTCGTGCTGCAATTACAAAAGATAGTAGCATTGACTTAAAAGGTGGTAACGATGCACTTATCATTGCACCTCTCACTAAAGGTAGAGCAGGAAGCATTGAAGGTACAGTTAATATGGGAGCTGGCAACGATAAACTGGTTGCACCAGAAATCGCAAACGGTGGTAAAGTTTATATGGGTGATGGCAATGATATTGCTCAAATTAACCGTATGGACGGTGGTTCTTCAACCGTACTCGATATGGGTAGAGGCGACGATAAAGTTGAATTTACTGCATACGGCGATACAACCTTTATGGACGGTATCGTAAATGGTGGTGCAGGTTACGATGTTTTCGTACTCCGCAAACCATCTGGCGATAATGGTGAACAAGTTAGAAATGTATTTAAAGCTGCTCCTGAAACTCACCTTTCAGCGTCTAAACTCATTAGCATTGAAGAAGTGAGAATGGAAAAAGGCTCTGCTATCGACATTTCTGCAGATTACCTAAGAAAAGGCAACATTCCAGTGTTGAAACTGCTTGCAGAGGGTAATAAATCAGCAGGTTCTGTAGGTGGTAATGATGCTCGCTTAGTGGATTTAGGGGCAAATGACTCAAATGATAAATCATCAGGTCAAAGTCTAGGTGAATTTAAAGCCGCAGGTCAAAAAACCGAAGGTGGAATTACCTACGATGTTTACACCGCTCCAGGTGCACAAGTTTGGATTGAACAAAATGGCGGATTTACGATTATCTAACCGTTAATTTCAATTTAAACATAACTTAACCCAAACGGACACAGATCAAAATGTGTCCGTTTTTATTTGTGCGATAATTTATTATGGAGGGGAATTTTTATGGACGGTGATTTTTTGCGGACGATAATTTTTTACGGACGATGATTTTTTACGGACGATGATTTTTTACGGACGCCAGCGTGGCGTCCCTACATATACTTCGTTAATGTATTTTTATTTCGCTAATCTATTTAATTAAAAAATCATTCATTTTTAATAACGCAATCCATAGCAAAATAACGTATTTGTAGGGACG
>NZ_JBSIUP010000051.1:0-7623 GCF_053654055.1 Ursidibacter sp. B-7004-1
GGTGTTGCAGCGGGGTTAAGCTCAGCGACAACAGGCGGCAACTCACTTGCGATTGCAAGCAGTGTAGGCGATGGAATGGGGATTGCGGAAAATGCGGTGGGGAATAATGCTTTAGCACCAGGTGATGTTTATCGTGCTGTAAAAGATATAAAACAAGCGATTAAAGAAGGAAAAAGTGTTGATGAGGTTTACGAAAAATATCAAAAACTAAGCCAGAAACAACGTGCGGAATTATTGGCTGATTGTGGTATCGATTGTCGCATTCCAACAGAGATACTATTAAATCGTGCGACAGAAATGGCTGAGGATTATTCTGGATTTTTTATGGGCTGGCTTGTTGGATTACCAGCTTCGGAAAGAGAACGATTCCGAGCATTAGTTGAGTCCGAAAATGCTATTACAAATCAAGCTCTTGACGAAAGAAAAGGAATGTTTGAAAAAGGTATTGAGTTTGGTATAGAAACTGCTCAAATGTTTGGAAAAGAACACGATCTTGGAAGTACCAAACAAAACAAGAAATCCCTTTATGATTCACAGAAAACGAGAGAAAAACTAGAGAATGAATTTGGTAAAGAGAATGTTAAATCAACGACAGTTGTTTTAAACCCTCGTGCAACAATCACTAATAGAACATTGAAGTCAGGGGAGCAGGTTCAAGTTATCACTTCGGAAGGTGGTAGAGCGGTAAAAGTATATTCAAAGCCTGATCAATTAGGGGAAAGAAAAGAGTTAGCGAATATTCCATACGATAAGCAAGGACTCCCAATTTTTGATAATGTATCTAAATTTACAACAAAAATTGAGAAGCCTGAAAACTATCAGAATTTATCCAGCCAAACTAGAAGAAACATTGAAATGCGGAATGCGACACTAGCCCTAAAAGATGCGATCCAAAGAGGTAGTGTCAATCCTAATCAATTTACTAAAGAACAACTAGATCAAATTAATAGAGGTCTATATAAAATAGATGGCTTTACTTGGCATCATAATAAACAAAGTGGTCCAAGTAATATGCAGTTAATACCAACTCCAATTCATGATGCCGTCAAGCATGTAGGAGAAGGGGCTTTAAGTGAGGGGAGATAATATGAATTTTGTTAGTTTAAATATTTATGGTGACTACGGGAGAGTTGAGAGAGATATTATATTAGAATTTGAAAGAGAATTTGATATTAGGCTTCCTCCTCTATATATAAATTTAGTTATGAAACATAATTCTCCTTGGTGTGAGAGAAATTGTTTTGAATATATTAAGAATAATGAGTATACATTTTCTACTTTTGGATTCAAAGGATTTGAAACAGAATTTTCTAGCTCTTCTCTTGAAAATATATATTCCCAGTATATTTACAATGATGCAGGATATGGCTATGAGCATGTTTATTCCTTTGGTTCTACAGGCGAAGGTAATTTTATCTGTTTTGATTATCGTGATAACCCACAAGGAAATGAACCCAAAATTTGTATAGTGATTCATGATGAATATGATGAACAAACAGGAAAAATGTTACTTTTCCCTGTAGCCAATAACTTTGAAGAGTTTTTAGACAGTCTAAAATCATTTGATGAGATTATGGAAAAATACACATAATATTTGATAAATCATTGTTGTTCATATGGGGTACTCTAGGATTTTCTTACAAGCGGTTTAATATGTTCAATTTTTTGCAAAAGATTGTTTTGGCACGAGGTGGAAAATCGAGTTATCGGAGGAAAGGCTTCTACTATGATGTATTTATCGGCAGACCCATTCGAATGCCAGAAGGCTTCCGTACTTCGGATGCCGTTGCAGGTTTTAATCTCGGGTATAGTTTCTAAATGTTAATAAGGATTTTCCAATGAATAAAAAATGTTTCCGTGTTATTTTCAGTAAAACATTACAACGTTTTATCGTCACTTCCGAACTCGCCAAAACTACGGGTAAATCTAATGAAACAAGTGGTAGCTTTGGGCTTCCTGATTTGCAACTCTTTGCCCGTATCCGACCGCTTACCTTTAGCCTGTTTTGTGCTTTAGGGTTTGTCGCGTTTTCGAATAATGCTCTCGCAGAAACCTTGATTATTCAAGCAGATAAATCCGCCCCGAAAAACCAGCAACCGATTGTGTTACAAACAGCAAACGGCTTGCCCCAAGTTAATATTCAACCCCCCAATGAGAAAGGGCTTTCTCATAATAAATATTCCAAATTTGATGTGGATACCAAAGGGGCGATTCTCAACAACAGCCGCACGAATGTGCAAACTCAGCAAGCAGGTTGGGTGCAGGGCAATCCTTATTTAGCACGAGGTGAAGCGAAGGTCATTTTAAATGAGGTCAATTCCAACAACCCAAGTGTGTTAAAAGGTTATGTGGAAGTGGCGGGGAAAAAGGCGGATGTGATTATTGCCAACCCGAGCGGTTTACATTGTGATGGCTGTGGTGTGATTAATGCTAACCGTGCCACCCTTACCACAGGTAAACCACAGATTCAGCAAGGTAGCTTAGACAGCTTTGTGGTGGAAAAAGGTAAAGTCACCGTAGAAGGTAAGGGATTAGATAACAGCAAAGCCGACTATACCGAGATTCTCAGCCGAGAAGTCAAAGCCAATGCTGGCGTGTGGACGAATAAAGCACTTAAGGTGGTAACAGGTAAAAACCACATCAAGCGGTCAGATTCTACCGATAATTTGCAAATTATTCACACAACCGCACCGCTTGCATCAGAAAACTCGCCACAATTTGCGGTGGATGTGGGTGAGCTAGGTGGAATGTACGCTGGCAAAATCCACCTGATTGGCACAGAAGCTGGGGTCGGTGTGCGTAATGCAGGGCATATTGGGGCAAGTAGCGATACCCTTCACATTGACAGCCAAGGGCGGATTATCAACACAGGCACACTCAATGCTCAAAAGCAAGTTCACTTAACTGGCACAACAGGGATTGAGAACAAAGGCAAAATCGAAAACCGTCAAGAGAACATTCAGCTCACCACACAAGCGGACATTAAACAAGACGGCTCCGTTGTGGCAAGAGGGGGCGATATTCACAAAAAAGCCACTAAAGCCATTACCCAACAAGGTGAAACGGTGGCAAAAGGCAATATCACTTACACCGCCCCAACAATCCAAGCGACTACCAATTCATTACTGGCTGCTGGGGTGGCGATTACAGAGAATGACAAAGGCGAAACACGCCAGTTAGACACACAGTCTGCTCAGGGTAAATCGATTCAACTGACTGCAACCAACAGCACAACATTGCAAGGAAAAAATCTTGCCTCGGGTAATCTTAATGTAGTTGCTTCAGCGGTCGGGCTAGATAATAGCCATACCTCCGCATACTCCGTTAATGTTGTTGCGGCTCAAGGTGATATTCAAGCGAATAACGCAACCTTGATTGCAGATAAAACATTATCATTAAAAACACCAACCACCTTACAAACACAACAAAGCTATCTAAAAGCAGAAAAAATCACAACGAAACAACGTTCACTGAATACACAAAATGCAGTTTGGGAACAAACGGGCACTGATGAATTCTCACTTTCTGTTGAAGATCAGCTCAAAAACCAAGGTGGTACTTTTAAAACACAGGGGGATTTTACCATCCATTCTCAGGGAATGGACAACCGACAAGGTCGGTTAATTGCTGGGCGTAAACTCACCATTGATGCAGGGCTAGCGAAAGTAGATTCTTCAGAGGGGAAAATTTTCTCAGCCTCAACACTACTCATTAATAGCGGTGAGTTAGATAATTCTCGAGGTGCAATTCAAAGTGAGGGAGATATTCATTTAAATACCCATAACCAAACATTGATTAATAACAATACATTAGCCAATGGAACAGGTATTGTGGCACTCGGTCAATTAACGTTAGACACAGGCAAATTAGAGAATCAGAACGGTTATTTGGCAAGTCGTGGTAATCAAACTCTTCGTACAACGGAACTCAATAACACACAAGGCAACCTTGTTGCACATCAACAGCTCACTCTCAATACTCTCAAACTTCAAAATCAACAAGGAGCGATTTCAGCTAATAACATTGATGCCAAACTGACTACGCTAGAGCAACAGCAAGGAAATATTGTGGCATCACAATCGCTGAACATTACTGCAAGTGGCAATATTCACTCAACCGAGAAAAGCCTATTACAGGCTGAAAATCTTAATATGACAGTGTTAGGTCAAATAGATAATCAGCAAAGTGAAATTGTGGCACAAAACAGTGCGGTTATCCGCAGTCGTGCTCTGAATAACCGCAATGCTATTATCATCGCAGAGCAAGGTTACCTTGATATCAACACACAAAGCCAAACGCTCAGCAATGAACAAGGTAAAATCAGTGCAGGGGCAAACTTGACACTTAACAGTGGTGAACTGAATAACCAACAAGGTTTAATTCAGAGTCGTCAAGGAATGCAGATTAATACACATCAAGGTAATCTAAACAACCAACAGACCCAAAAGACGGATACCGCACAACAGCAAGGGATTATTGCACTTGGTCAGTTAGCGGTGACTACGCAGCAACTGTTAAATCAACAAGGTTATATACTGAGCCAACAGAACCAAACTATCAAAGCTCAACAACTTGAGAATGATGCAGGTGTGGTATCCTCGCTTGCCAATCAAATACTCTCCGTAAATCAATCTATTGAGAACAACAAGGGGAGATTGAGCGGACAGCAAACAGAGATCACAGCAGCCACAATCAAAAACCAAGCCGGTGTCATACAAGGCAATGCATTACTTGATGTTCAATTAAGTGGTGAAATGAATAACCAATCAGGGCAACTGAAAGCGAATAAGCAGCTCAATCTTACAGCAACATCAGTCAATAACCGTGAAGGGCAAATTCGAGCCATTGACGGGAATTTACAGCTCACCTCAACAGAAACAGTAGAAAATATTCAAGGCAATATTACAGCTGCCGAAGCATCCACTATCAATGCAAAAGAGCTGAAGAATCAACGTGGTTTAGTGTATAACGAGCAAGGTGTACTGAGCCTTAAGTTACAACAGGCATTGGATAATCAGCACGGTAAGGTGATTAGCCAAGATAATTTGACCTTAAAAAGCGATACCTTGACTAATCAGCAAGGTACACTCTATGCACAAAAACGGGCAGATATTCAAACAACATCGCAAGTGGATAACCAACAAGGCGGTAAAATTCACGGCTTAGGTGATATTCACCTGCACACCAATCAACTTGATAATCGTGGGGGAGAGATTAGAACACAACACACTCTCACCTTAAATGCAACCTCAGAGATTAATAACCAAAAAGTTAATGAGGCAGGTTCTTTGATTGAAAGTGGTAATGTGCTGAATATTAACACCGCCCACTTAAATAATAGTCATACTACCTCATCTGCAGAACAGATGACCCAAGGTATTTTAGCGACCACCTTAACGCTTACGGCTCAAACGCTCAATAATCAACAAGGCAAAATGCACAGCCGCTCACAGAGTGAATTGAACGTTAGTCAACAGATTGACAACCATAAAGGCGAGATAACGGGAGATAATGCGGTTCATATCACAGGGAGTGAACTCCAGCTCAATAACCAAATGGGGAAATTACAAGCGGGTGGAAAACTGTCGATTTCTGCAAATGCCGTTACAACCAATGGTCATATTGAAGGACAAGATATTGAACTGACACAACAGCGTGATTTCATCACAGGTAACCCTATTCACGCCAACAATAATCTATCCATTACGACTTTTGGAAATTTAGTCAATCAACATCAACTGTACGCTGATGAAAGTGTTAAGCTCAATGCGAGCCATATCACCAATCATCTTAATGGACGCATTAGCAGTGCCAATACCCAGCTAACGGCTAGAGGTGATGTTCACAATGAAGGCTTAATCAATAGCGTTAGCCCACAGGATAATGCACAGACGGTAATTAAAGCCAATGGACGTATTGTCAATACTGGCGAGGGGCGAATTTATGGTGATCATATCGCATTACAAGCCGATCGCATTGAAAACAGCGACAAGGATTATAGTAGTGGAAAAATTACCTCGGCGGTTGTTGCTGCTCGTGGTAATTTGGATATTGCTGCCCGAGAAATTGAAAACAATACCGCACACTATTTAACTGACAATCAAGTTGGTGCCACCTTATTTAGTATGGGCAATATGCGTTTTGGTCGGGTGCTAAATCTGAATAATCAAGCGGAAGGTCAGGCTGAAGTATTGCGTAATAACAGTAGCGTACTCGAAGCTGAGGGGAATATTCAGTTAAATGTTAATCAGATTGATAACAATAATACGCACTTTAGTGCTCATCATCTTATAACTGGTCAGGCAGGAGATGCAATTACCTTGTTGTCAAAATCACAGAACCTTATGGAGGTATTTATTATCCCAGAAGGGCATCATATTCAAAATTTCTATGAAAATAAAAAGAATAGTGAAAAAGGTGTAATTGCAGATCAGCCCGATCCTCGTATTAGTGTAAAAAATCTTAAATGGGTTGGATGGAGTCGAGCTGGTCAATATATTTACACAAATGATGGTGCAGAAAGCTCGGTAATCAAGCACGAATCTGATATCTCATCGGATAAATTCTTGGCTGGTTTTCATGACTGGGACTGTAATGAAAAGAATGTGTGCCAAATTTCTGAGGCTGGTGATTATAAAAAAGATAATCCGATTTGGACATATTTTAGCATTATTCCACCAAAAGAGGATGCACCTGCAATACCATTAATTGAGATGCCAGAAGAGTGGTTTGATGAAAAAGGAGAATTTGTCCCACCAATTCAACCTTCAAAACCACCTATGCCTAGAGAGCAAGATTTTATTATGGGGCGTGATGGCGATCTTGATTATTCAGGTTATGAAAACGCGATGAGTAAATATCGTGAGGATTTGGCTACTTATGAAACCAATTTGAAGAACTATCAATATTACAAAGAGAATTTTAAAGATTATGAAGATTGGGGAAATAAATATAAGGAAAATATTGATAAATTAGATGCAGAAATTGAAAAACATAACGATGTTCGCATTGCCAAATTAAATGCAGCACCTATTCGTAGGTTTTGGAAAATTAGCATTAATGATCGCCGTTTTGATGAGAGCAAAGTTCTAACTACAGTACCTGCTCAAATCTTAGCTGGAGGTTATTTGAATTTTGATAGTTCATCATTTACCAACAACCGCAGTAGTGTCATTTCAGGAGAAACGATTGCTTTAAAGGGAAACATTGATAATAAAGATGAGCAAGGCAGACATCGAGTAACTGATTCAGGTAAAAGCCAATGGAGCTATAGTCGTTGGCGTGGTGGTTTTAAACGTTATCACCAACGAAAATGGGAAAATGCTGGAGCTTACACTCGCATTATCGAAACCCCATTTGATATGAATATTTTCCGCATTGATGAAAACGCAAATTATGCGGATAACCCATTGATTTCCAATGAGCATAAAGAAGGTGCTACACATCATCTCTCTTTAAGTAGGTTAAAGGTAAACGGTGGAGCATTCTCTGCACAGGCGAATCAAGCATTGGGCAGTTTAACGCATCACGACAATGCACAATTTATCGGATTCAACACATCCACTCAGTTATTACCAAATGGGCAGGGTCGAAAATTATCTCGAATTGAGCTGAGTAATAAAA
>NZ_JBSIUP010000052.1:0-7516 GCF_053654055.1 Ursidibacter sp. B-7004-1
AAGCGGTTCGATTTTCACTAGTTTTTGCAAATGACCACTTTTGATTCAAAACAGTTTTTAGCCAACGTTCCCCACCAGCCAGGGGTTTATCGTATGTATGACGATAAAGGAACGATTATTTACGTTGGCAAAGCCAAAGATCTGAAAAAACGTTTATCCAGTTATTTCCGCACGCAACTTTCTAGCCGAAAGACGGAATCGTTAGTTTCAAATATCGCCCATATTGAAACAACCCTAACCCATTCTGAAACAGAAGCACTTTTACTTGAACATAATTATATTAAAGAAAATCAGCCTAAATATAACGTCTTACTACGGGACGATAAATCTTACCCTTATATCTTGCTGACTAAACATCAACACCCTCGCATAGCCAGCTTTCGTGGTAGCAAAAAAATTGCAGGGGAATATTTTGGACCATATCCAAATGCAGGGGCAGTGCGAGAAACGCTAAATTTACTGCAAAAGCTATTTCCTATTCGCCAGTGCGAAGACTCCTACTATAAAAATCGTTCTCGCCCTTGTTTACAATACCAAATTGGACGTTGCCTTGCCCCTTGTGTAGAAGGCATTTATTCCCAGCAAGAATATGATCAACAAGTACAATTTGTACGGCTATTCTTGCAGGGGAAAGATCAACAAGTGATCGAACACTTGATTGCCAAAATGGAAAAAGCAGCGGAAGATCTTGATTTTGAAATGGCTGCTCGCTTTCGAGATCAAATTCAACAAGTGCGTTCTGTAACTGAAAAGCAGTTTGTGAGCAATGAACGCCTAGATGATCTTGATATTATCTCTATTGCCTATCAGCAAGGTATTGCCTGTGTACATATTTTGTTTGTTCGTCAAGGAAAAGTGCTGGGTAATCGTAGCTATTTTCCTAAAGTGCCAAATCATACTGAGATTGCCGAATTAAGTGATACATTTATCGGGCAATTTTACCTGCAGATGAATCAACATCGCACCATTCCACATCAAATCATTATTGATCAGCCAGTGACTGAATCGCTGGCATTACAAACACTATTAAGTGAGCAAGCAGGACATAAAGTAACAATCCAAGATAAAGTTAGGGGAGAAAAAAGTCGCTATCTTGCTCTAGCAAAAACGAATGCAATGGCAGCTTTAACCTTACAACTTAAACAAGATTCACGCATTCAAGCTCGTTACCAAGCACTACAAACCCTATTACAGCTGCCTGAAATTAAACGAATGGAATGTTTTGATATTAGTCACACAATGGGCAATCAAACGGTCGCATCTTGTGTGGTTTTTGATGAAAATGGACCATTAAAATCCGATTATCGCCGTTTTAACATTGAAGGCATTACCGCTGGTGATGATTATGCAGCAATGGAGCAAGCCTTATTAAAACGTTATGATAAACCACTTTCCCCTGAAAAAATTCCTGACATTATTTTTATTGATGGCGGCAAAGGACAACTTAATCGAGCCTTACAAACTTTTGCTGGGCTTAATGTTGAATGGGATAAAAATAAGCCTTTATTGATTGGTGTTTCTAAAGGCGTTGAACGTAAAGCAGGCTTAGAGACTTTGCTTATTAGCCATTGGGATAAAGAAATACATCTTCCCCCTGATAGCCTCGCATTACATTTAATTCAGCATATTCGTGATGAATCCCACAACTACGCCATTACAGGACATCGTAAAAAACGCCAAAAAGCCTTTACCGAAAGCGGATTAGAATCTATCGCAGGTGTAGGTGCAAAACGCCGTCAAGCCCTACTCAAATATCTAGGCGGAATGCAAGGAGTGAAAGCTGCTACTCTTGAAGAAATTCAATCCGTCCCAGGTATTTCAAACGCCCTTGCCGAAGTTATTTTCGATACGTTGCAGAATGGATAAGCATACAAATATAGATATTTAGACACAAGAAGATAGGATAGGTTAATAGCAATATCTTCCCTTTCCATTTCCTACTCTTTCTCGTATAATCAAGCACTATTTTTATTAAAAAAGCTAATAATTACAAATCAATGCAATTAATTCGTGGTGTTCATAATCTTTGTTGTTATCCTGAGTTGCAACGTGGGTGTGTACTGACAATCGGTAATTTTGATGGTGTACATTTAGGGCATCAGAAAATCCTACATCGTCTTCTGGATAAAGCTCATTTATTAAATTTGCCTTCCGTCGTAATGATTTTTGAACCACAACCTCGAGAATTTTTTGCAAAAAAACAACAAAATCTAACCGCTCCCGCACGTTTAATGCGATTACGCGATAAAATTAGTGCATTAAAGCCATTAGGAATTGATTACCTTTTATGTGTGAAATTTGATAAACATTTCGCACAGCAAGAACCTCTAACATTTATTCAAGATTTATTGATTGATAAATTACAGGTGAAATATCTTAGTGTTGGCGATGATTTCCGTTTTGGCCAAAAGCGAACGGGAGATTTTACAATGCTACAAAGTGCAGGCAAAAAATATAGTTTTGAAGTAGAAGATCATCATAGCTATTGTTTGGGGAAAGAGCGTATTAGTAGCTCATTAGTGCGTAATGCTTTGGAACAAGACGACTTATCGTTTGCTCAAGAGTTGTTGGGTAAGCCTTATACTATTCGTGGGCGAGTGGCTCACGGTAATAAGTTAGGAAGAACGATTGGTTTTCCTACCGCAAATATTATGCTAAACCGCCTTGTTACCCCTATTCAAGGGGTCTATGCAGTAGAAATCGAAACACCTAACGGCTGTTTTAATGGTATTGCGAATGTGGGAAATCGCCCGACTATCAATGGAACTAAACCTTTATTAGAAGTTCATCTTTTTGATTTTAGTGAGCAGATTTACGGGCAGGCAATAGAAGTCCGTTTCTTGAAGAAAATTCGTTCAGAGATTAAATTTGCAAATTTTGAAGCATTAAAACAGCAAATTGAACAAGATGTGGTAGCAGTGAAAGAATTTTTTACAAGCGGTAAGATTGACTAGATTTTTTGCAAAAAGTAGTTAAGAACAGACCGCTTATCCTATTTATATTTTGATTGATTGGAAAATAATATGACAGACTACAAAAACACTTTAAACCTGCCGGAAACAGGTTTCCCAATGCGTGGGGATCTGGCAAAACGTGAGCCAGATATGTTGAAAAATTGGTATGAGAAGAATCTTTACCAAAAAATTCGTGAAGCATCAAAAGGCAAGAAAACCTTTATTTTGCACGATGGACCTCCGTATGCAAATGGAACGCTTCACTTAGGACACGCAGTGAATAAAATTCTCAAAGATATGATTATGAAGTCCAAAACGGCATTGGGTTATGATACTCCTTATGTACCAGGTTGGGACTGCCACGGTTTACCGATTGAATTGAAAGTAGAAGGTATTGTGGGTAAACCGAATGAGAAAATTTCTGCAGCGGAATTCCGTCAAGCCTGTCGTGATTATGCAAAAGAGCAAGTAGAAGGTCAGAAAGCGGACTTTATCCGTATGGGGGTATTTGGTGATTGGGATAACCCTTATCTCACAATGAATTTTAATACCGAAGCAAACATTATTCGCACCTTAGGTCGTGTGATTGCTAACGGCCATCTTTATAAAGGTTCTAAGCCTGTTCATTGGTGTTTAGATTGTGGCTCTTCTTTGGCTGAAGCAGAAGTAGAATATGAAGATAAAGTCTCTCCTTCTATTTATGTTCGCTTCTCAGCAACTAACAATGCCGAAGTAGAAGCAAAATTTAACGCTCAAGGCAAAGGAAGCGGTCAGATTTCTGCGGTAATTTGGACAACAACCCCTTGGACCTTACCATCTAACCGAGCCATTTCATTAAACCCTGAATTAGATTACCAGCTACTTCAATTTGGTGATGAGCGTGTTATTTTAGCCTCTGCATTAGTCGAAAGCGTGCAGAAAGCAGCAGGTGTTGAACAAGTTGAAGTGTTAGGTTCAGCAAAAGGATCTGATTTAGAATTACTCCGCTTTAATCACCCATTCTATGATTTTAGCGTACCATTTATTTTAGGCGATCACGTTACCACAGATGGTGGAACAGGTTTAGTTCATACAGCACCAGACCACGGTCAAGATGACTTTATCGTCTCGAAAAAATATGGTTTAGAAATGGCTGGTTTAGTTGCCAATGACGGTAAATTTATTTCAAGTACGCCATTCTTCGCAGGCAAAGGCGTATTTGAAGCAAATGACCTTGTACTAGAAAAATTAAAAGAAACAGGCTCATTACTTAAATTAGAACGCATTAAGCATAGTTACCCACATTGTTGGCGTCATAAAACCCCGATTATCTTCCGAGCAACACCACAATGGTTTATTGGAATGGAAACACAAGGGCTACGCCAACAGGCATTAGGTGAAATTAAACAAGTTCGCTGGATC
Organism: Ursidibacter sp. B-7004-1; assembly: GCF_053654055.1. NCBI lineage: Bacteria > Pseudomonadati > Pseudomonadota > Gammaproteobacteria > Pasteurellales > Pasteurellaceae > Ursidibacter > Ursidibacter sp. B-7004-1. The sequence continues at coordinate 4,356 of NZ_JBSIUP010000052.1, forward strand.
CCAAGTTGGGGTGAAGCTCGTATTGATAATATGGTGGCAAATCGCCCTGACTGGTGTATCTCACGTCAGCGTACTTGGGGTGTACCAATGACAATGTTTGTCCACAATGAAACGGAAGAACTTCACCCACGTACTTTAGAATTATTGGAAGAAGTTGCAAAACGTGTGGAACAATCAGGTATTCAGGCTTGGTGGGATCTTGATCCTGCTGAGCTATTGGGTGAAGATGCGAAAATCTATCGTAAAGTACCAGATACATTAGATGTATGGTTTGATTCAGGATCAACTTACGCATCGGTTGTTGAGCAACGCCCTGAATTTAATGGCAAATCTGCTGATATGTATTTAGAAGGATCGGACCAACATCGTGGTTGGTTTATGTCTTCCTTGATGCTCTCTACCGCAACAAATGGCAAAGCACCTTATCGCCAAGTCTTAACGCACGGTTTTACCGTAGATGAGAAAGGTCGTAAAATGTCTAAGTCTCTTGGGAATGTAATTGTACCAAGTGAAGTTTGGAACAAAAATGGAGCAGATATTCTACGTTTATGGGTTGCCTCAACAGACTATACGGGTGAGATTGCAGTTTCACACAAAATCTTAAATAGCGCAGGTGATACTTATCGCCGTATTCGTAATACTGCTCGTTTCTTATTAGCTAACTTGAATGGCTTTGATCCACAACGTGATCTTGTTCAGCCTGAAGAGATGATTTCATTAGATCGTTGGGCGGTAAGCTGTGCATTAGAAGCACAGAAAGAAATTAAAGAGGCTTACGATAATTATCAGTTCCATACAGTTGTGCAACGCTTAATGCGTTTCTGCTCAATTGAAATGGGATCATTCTATTTAGATATTATCAAAGACCGTCAATACACAACGAAAGCAGACAGCCTTGCTCGCCGTAGTTGCCAAACTGCATTGTGGCATATTTCAGAAGCCTTAGTTCGTTGGATTGCACCTATTTTATCTTTTACAGCCGATGAAATCTGGGGATATTTACCAAAAGTAGAAGGGCGTTCAGAGTTTGTCTTTACCGAAGAATTTTATGAAGGTTTATTTGGTTTAGGTGAAAATGAACAGCTTGATGATACTTACTGGCAACAGTTACTCAAAGTGCGTGCTGAAGTAAACCGAGTATTAGAACAGGCTCGAAACGATAAACTGATCGGTGCAGGTTTAGAAGCGAAAGTAACCGTTTATGCTAACGATCAAATCCGCCCATTATTAGAACAGCTTGGCAATGAGTTACGTTTTGTATTGATTACTTCACAAGCAGTGGTCAAGCCATTAGCAGAAGCGGATATTGCAGAAGGTGAATTAGCTGGTCTTGCAGTAAAAGTTGAGCGAGCGGAAGGTGAAAAATGTCCACGTTGTTGGCATTATTCAACAGATATTGGTAAAAATACAGAACACCAACATATCTGCGGACGCTGTGTTGAAAATGTAGTAGGCGTAGGCGAAAAACGCCAATTCGCTTAAACATAAAATATATGTAGGGTGGGCTTTAGCCCACCATTGACTGCTTAAACTCTAATTTTTGTTATTAAGCTTATCTTCAAGACCTTTTTCAACAGAAACTATAATACAAATAAGCGGTCTATTTTAGTAAATTTTTTACCAAATCTTACCGCTTAGGCTTTATGGAGCAATTCAATGCTGAGTTTAAACAAACTAACTCGTGCAAGAAACTATTTGGATAAATTGCAATATCTACCGCAATCAGCTAATCAAATTCATTTTCTGCGTAATAGTGCCGAATTTAAACAACAAATTCTAGCCTTAATTGCACAAGCAAAATCTCGAATTTATATTACAGCCCTTTATTTTGAGAAAGATGAAGCAGGGCAAGAAATTCTTAATGCTCTTTATCAAGCAAAATTAGCCCGTCCTGAATTAGACATTAAAATTTTAGTCGATTGGCATCGTGCACAACGTGGACGTATTGGTGAAGATGCCCAAAGTTCAAATGCAGATTGGTACGCTAAAATTCGTCAGCAATATAGCTTAGCTACTGAGAATGATATTGCCTTTTACGGTGTCCCTATCAATGGACGTGAAGTTTTTGGGGTATTACATTTAAAAGGTTTTGTATTTGATAATACCCTGTTATATAGCGGTGCAAGTATCAACAATGTTTATTTACATCAATTTGAACGCTATCGCTACGATCGCTATCATCAAATAGAAAACCAAGCCTTAGCAGACAGCTTTGTGAAGTTGATTGATGAACATATTTTACCTAATGTTGCTGTTAATCGTTTAGATCAAGCTCGTCCTAAAACTGCAGAAATTCGCTCGCAAATTAAAGCATTTCGTAAGTATTTAAGCCAGCAGCAATATCATTTTAGCGGAGAGAAAAAGCGTGATGATGCCTTAATGCTTTCTGCATTATTAGGGCTTGGGCGAAAAAATAGCTTGAATAAAACGATAGAAGCCTTGTTTTATCAAGTTGAGCAGAAATTAACTATTTGTACCCCTTATTTTAATTTCCCACGTTCTCTCCAACAGCGAATTAAATGGCTACTGAATAAAGGGAAAAGTGTTGAAATTATTGTGGGAGATAAAACCGCAAATGATTTCTATACACCGCCAGAAGAGAAATTTTCTATGGCATCGGCATTGCCATATTTGTATGAAAAGAATTTGAGAGCATTCACAAGACGCTTTGATACTTATATCCAAAATGGTCAGCTAAACGTTCGTTTATGGAAACACGATGCAAATACTTACCACTTAAAAGGTGTTTGGATCGACAATCGCTACATTTTATTAACGGGTAATAATTTGAATCCAAGAGCTTGGGGATTAGATGCAGAAAATGCGGTATTGATTTCTGATCCTAAGGCAGAATTAGTGGAAAAATCCACACAAGAACTTGAACAAATTCGTACTCACACAACATTACTAAGTCATTATAGTGATTTAGAAATCCAGCGAGATTACCCTGAAAAAGTGCGTAAATTATTGAAGAAATTCGGTCGAGTAAAATTAGATAAAATAGTCAAAATGCTGTTATAACAGTAACTCCGTTTTCTTTTCATTCGGACACACGCAGTGTGTCCCAGTTTATTGACAAAGTGTTTTCATTCGGACGCCAAGCGTGGCGTCCCTACAAAGAAGAATTATAACCAATTGAAAAATAAACATTTTATTTTGTT
>NZ_JBSIUP010000053.1:0-7193 GCF_053654055.1 Ursidibacter sp. B-7004-1
TTTATTTTTCAATTGGTTATATTTTTTCTTTGTAGGGACGCCACGCTTGGCGTCCGAATGAAAACACTTTGTCAATAAACTGAAATGCCAAAGCTAACCCCTTTGGCATTTTTAGATCGGAATGCAAATATGAAATCACTCAAAAAATTCGGTTTAGCTATTATGCTTGCAACAGGTTTAGCTGCTTGTACCACTACCCAAAGCATTAACCAAGAAGCTGCATTAAGCTATCGCCAAGTACAACAAGAAGCGAAATCAAAAGGTGTACTAGATACCACATCTGCAACATCTAAACGTATTCAAGCAGTATTTAATAAAATGCGACCTTATGCAGAAAAAGAAAATAAAACAGGCGTACCATTTAATTGGGAAATTAGTGTAGTACGTTCTGATGAACTCAATGCTTGGGCAATGCCTGGTGGCAAAATGATGTTCTATACAGGATTAGTCGAAAAATTAAAACTTACTGATGATGAAATTGCAACAGTAATGGGGCACGAAATGGCTCACGCACTAGAAGAACACGGTAAATCAGATCGTACCGTAAGTACGATTACAGGTATTATCGGAGCTGTTGCTGATGTAGCAGTTACTGCAACCACTGGAGTAAATACAGAAGGCTTGCTTAGCACAGGCGTTGATTTAATTGCCAACAAACCTTTCTCTCGTAGCCAAGAAACAGAAGCCGATGAAATTGGTTTATTTTTAATGGCAAAATCTGGTTACAACCCGAAATCAGCTCCAAATGTATGGGTAAAAATGAGCCAAGCAACGGGCGGTTCAGGAGGACTACTTGAAAGTCTAATTTCTACTCACCCAGTCAATGCTGATCGCCAAGCAAATTTACAACGCCTAATGCCAAAAGCAATGGAATACTACAACGCAAGAAAATAAGCGGTAGGATAAATCTCATTTTTTACAAAAGTCTTTGGAAATTCCAAATAGTCAAACTATTTGCAAACCTCTAGATATTTATCTTGGGGTTTGCTCTAACAGAGCATATCAAAAACTTCAATATACAAGAATCTAACCTATAAGATGAACTCAACTTGGCATCTATTACTTAAATAGAAATTGCATTACTAGGTTAATAAAAAATCCACCTACAATAAGCCATAGGCAGATAATGCCACCTAATAGCAAAGGCTTTATTCCCGCTTGTTTAATTGAACTAAGACGTGTGGTTAGCCCTAAAGCTGACATTGCCATCATTAGCAAAAATGTATCAATTTGGGTCAGCACATTCACCATTTTTTCTGGCATTAAACCAAATGAATTAAATACTGCAACAGCAATAAACAATACCGCAAACCAAGGAATCGTAATTTTCTGTTTTTCGTTATTTTCTTGCTGTAAATAGTAAGCTAAGCCAATTAAGAATGGAGCGAGCATCATTACTCGAATCATTTTAGTAATCACTGCAGTATCTGCAACGGTGCTATTGATATTTCCACCTGCTGCATATACTTGAGCAACTTCGTGAACGGTTGAGCCGATATAAATCCCAAACTGATGCTCATTTAATACTCCATTCAAATAAGGATAAAACATAGGGTATAAAAACATACAAAGGGTGCCAAAAATAACAATGAGTGCTACTGCCACCGAAACTTTATGAGATTCTGCTTTCACAATGGATGTGGTAGCCATAATAGCAGCTGCACCACAAATGCTACAACCTGCTGCAGTAAGCTGTACAATTTGTTTGTCTATTTTCAGTAACCGAATGCCAATCCAGCAAGTAAGAAAAAGTGTTGTTACCAATAAAAGAGCATCGCTGATTACCGCATTAGCTCCCACAGAATAAATATCTTGTAAAGTAATCCTAAAACCATATAGCACAATGCCTGTTCTTAATAGGATAGTTTTAGCAAATTGAATACCTTGTGCTGTTTCTTTTTCGATATAAATATAAAATGTATTGCCTAATAAGAGTCCAATTAGAATTGAAATAGTTAGTGTACTAAGTTGTAAATTGATAGCAATAGCAGTTTTTGACACATAGAAGGAAAGGGCTGTTAAGAAAACAACTAAAGTTAGCCCTGAAAGTAGGTTTGGGTTAATTTTCATTTTTATAATAAAAAGGCATAATAGAACCCACCTATTATGCCTTAAATCGAATAAGATTTTAACTAAAAATTAAAAACGGTAAGTTGCATTAGCACCGAAAGTGTTGCCTTTTACTCGTTCGTCATCGAATTTAATATTAGTTCTTAAATATTCCGCACCAACTTCAAAGTTTGAAGATACTGCATACTTAGCACCAATACCAAATCCAAGACCGGTTCTTGTTTCTGATGCAGATAAATAATCAACACCTCCATTAAAACCAACTTCTCGGTCTTTTGCTTCAAATTTAGTCGCTACATAACCTACTTTTACATAAGGTAAGAAATCAGCAGATACACGATAACCTTGTAAATAGCTAACACTTGCTCTCCACTTCTCATCTACTTTAGTATATGAACCATCGACCTCTGTAACATCAACTAATTTAGAACTATTGAATTTAACTTTCCCTTCAATTACGCCAACAAAGTTATTACCATAGTCAATACCATAGTCTGCAATGATACCTACTCCAGTTGCACGTTTAGCATCTTCATATTTAGTTGAAGTTAAATCAATACCAGCACCAAACCCTGTAAAGGTTTGACCAACTGGTGCTGCAAATGCAGATACTGAAACTAAGCTAACAAGAGTTGCTAAGGCTAATTTTTTCATAAAATGCTCCCATATGAGTGTAAAAAAACAGGGGTTAGTGTACTAGCTCATCTAAAAAAAGACAAGTTAAAGGATACATTTTTCAGCTTATTAGAAAGCTTTTCATTCAGACACTCGCAATATTCTCTCACTTGCTTGTGAGAGAATGTTTTTTGTACAAGTGCTGCATAATACCGTTAAAATAATTAAATCCGATACTTTTGTCTATTACACTAGCCTTGTTATAGCAGAATTAGAAACTTTTAGTTACATTTAGAAGAACTTGTTTCTTATCGTAAGAATAAATCGCAATATTACTATCTGTTTTAGAGTAATTAAATGTTAATCTTGGTGTCAAGCCCCAAAAATGTACATTTTTATTCCATAGCGAGATAGATGCAGAATATTCTTGGTTTTTCTGCTTCATACCAAAGAATGTTTTTTCTTTGTAATTACGTTTACCCACACCTAAGGTAGTAGAAGTCACAAAACCCTTACCCCATTCTTGTCCCCAAGTTAGCCTTGTACCAATTCGCTCATAAGAGTTAGTTTCATCTTTAGCTGATTTCTTAGCTGTATCAAGAGCTAATGACCAATATTGCGTAGCACTTGGTAAATACATTATGCTATTAGATACACTATGAGATGCACCATCATATTGTCTACTTTGAACCAATCTATCATACATTTCATAGCCAAAGTCATAAGAGAAGGAATATTTCCAACGTTGATTTAACCAATATGATAAATCAAATGTGGCACCATAAGTATTAGAATATTTTTTTAGTGACTTGGTTGAATTTGCCCCACCAGCATACCAACGTTTATCAATATAAGGGGTTAATGATAAATCTAATCTCGCATTAGAATAACCGATACCTAAGCCAATATGGGCGTTAACATCGTTATAGTATTTGTTATCCCAATAATATTTAGTGGATAAACTGCTGTCAAAAGCAATATATTTACCGTTGTTCAAACTCCAGCGTTTACTTGCCCCCCCCCAAGCAGAAATACCTTGCCCAGATTGTCTTGGCGATGAGTAGGTTAGTGTTCCACCATTAGGTAAGGTCATTACCGTTCCTTGTGGTGCAGAGTTTGATAAATTTTTATCATTTAAGAAAGTACCACCAAAAGAGAAACTCCACTCTTCTTTACGGTTAATGGCTGCAATATAATTATCAAATACCACAATATCTTGCGGAGATACGCCTTCTGAGGCTCTTAAACGTTCAAATTGTGTTTTTGCAGCTTCAAACTCTTGGTTATAAAATAACGTTTCTGCTAATTGGAAACGAATAAAGTCATTATCAGGTAATTTAGTATGTAATGCTCGATAAGCTGAGACTGAATCAGTTAAATTTTTATCTCTTAATAAAATCGCATTTGCCCAATCAATTAAAGATTCATCTCGGGCTGGGACATTATTATATAATTTAATATAGGTAGGCAAAGCCGCACTATTTGGGTTAATTAACGCTCTTAGGAATAAATCTTCTAAAATTTCAGGGTTTTCTACCAGCTGTTTTCCTGTATATTTAACCACATTTCTTTTATCTTCCGCATTATTCGCTTCAGATAGTTTTTGCTGTCTTAATAGATCATCCTTTAATTTATTTTGTTCTAAAGGTGATGGATTGTTGATATTAGTTTGATATGGATCTCTCTCCACTACTGTGGTCATAGTTTCTGCATACACTGTTGTACTTAACAGTGCTACATATACAGCTAATTTTTTCATAAAATAAATTCCGTTGTATAAAAACAGCCCACCTAAACGGTGGGCTGATTATCAGATTTATGATTGTTCTAAATTAACAATCAATTACCATTTCTAGTTATTAGACTAGGATTATTTTTATTGTGCTGAACTTTGGTTTGTAGCACTAATGCCTCCTTCAGGAGAAGTTACACTAGGAACGACCGCTTTTGCACCAAATACAGCTCCCCAAGCTTTGCTTGCATCTTTCTCATTACTTGCAACAGCTCCACCTAGTTCATTAACTTGATCAAATAAGTTAGCTTGGAATGTCCCTTGTGCACCATTATGTACTGCAGTACCTAAAATAGCGCCGTTATTCGTATTTAAGTCACCACGGAAATCAACAAGTGTATTAGAGATTTCTGCTGGTTTAACACTACCATTCCCAAATGTCCATACATCATATAAACTACCAACAACTGTTTGTTTATTTAAATCAAGAGTTGCTTGAACGTGAGTACCACTTACTAACTCTTTATGGTAGCCAACCGCATTCGGAACACCAGTAGCTCTATTTGTAAGACTATGATCTAAGCCATAGGTTACTGCATGACCATTATATTTTACAGTTCCATCTTTGTAAGTATTTTCAATTAATGCTTTAGTATCAACATTACCACGAGCTGCTGAATTAGAACGGTAGAAATAATGGTTCTCTGTACCAGTTTCGCCATATTTACCATATGAAGCAATGTGAGTCTCAAAGCCATCAATATTCAAACCAGGTCTCACATCTGCAATTTTAATTTTATCTAATTTAGAAGTAACACGTCCATATTGAACAAAATTTAATGTTCCTGCTTTTTTATCTTCTGTTAAGAATGGAGCGTTTTCTAAAGCAGCATTCTTAGCAAGACCTTCTGCTACACCTTGTGCTTGTTCAGAATCACCTGCTAAGAAGGTACGGTTACCATAAACCTCCGCAACAGTATCTTGAAGATTACGTAAAGTACCATTATTAGCGATAGTCACACCAGCTGTACCTTTTGCACCAGTAGCGAGATAAACTTGTCTATCTTTTTCTAAAACTAAAGCTGTACCAGTTTCGTCACCTTTAAATTCAGTCTTAGTTCTTGATTTACCACCAGTACGTGCAGTATTTTCATTTTTAGTTTCACCAGCCTTGATGTGGTTATTAGGATCCGCTGCAATTAGATGGATATGTGCTAACGTATGTTGACCAACTGTATTATCAGTATTACCACGGAAGTCAAAGTCTTCTAAATAAACTAATTTTCGTTTACCATCTTCTAAATTTTCTACACCAATCACTATAGTATCTAAACTTGCATCAAGAGCATAAGTTGATGCTTTTACATCAGATGATTTGCTTGAAGTTTCTGTTCCAAAACCAACATTTAAGTTAGAGGTATTTTTCTGAGTAAATTGGTGACCAAATGATGCAGGAATAGCAGCAATTTTTGCTTTTCTTTCATTCTCAAGACGGATACGCTCCGCTTCAAGACGTTGTCGTTCTAGTTCCGCTGGACTTGGACCTTGAGGAGCTTCTGCACCACCTTTACCGCCAGAAGAGCCACAAGCTGCTAATACTGCAGCTGATACTAATGTTAAGCTAAATTTAACAAATGTGTTTTTGTTCATATTTTTAACCTTTATATAAAGTTACTGAGTAAAGACACTCATATTATCTTGAGCTATTACGTTAGTAATAGCTCCCCTTTTGTATACAAAAGACCGATTAGTCTTTCAGATGTAATTTATACCAAAGAATCACAATGAGATCAATCGCTATTTACGTTCAAAACTCAAAATACACTCAAACATAGCACAAATTATACTCAAATTAAGCTGTTTTACCTTTCCAAAGCTACTTTTCAGCTTTGGTTTCATCTTTGTTTTCTACAGCTTTAGTATCCTCTTTCGTATCACTTTTAAGCCCAGAGGCTACATTTTGAATCACCTTTCCTGCGCTATCCATTTTATCTGCAATCACTTCTTTGGCATCTTTTAATGTTGAGTTTAAAGACTCTTTAACTTCACCTAATGCTTCTGATAACTTACTTTTCTTTTCTGATGCAGTATTCTTAGCATCTTCAACTACTTCTGCAACCGCTTGTTTTGGCTGGCTTAGCTTAGATTCAATAGCTTGTTTCATTTCTTGCCATTTATCATCTGAAATCTTTCTTGCCTCTGCCACTTGGCTTTCTACTGAATTTTTCATTTCAGTCAGTTGTTTTTCTGTTTCTTGCTTAATTTGTGCAATTTTCTCTTCTGCTGATTTATTTGCTTCTGCTACTTTTTTGTCTGCTTGTTGTTTTGCTTGAGCAACTTTTTCATCTGCTTCTGCGTGAGCTTTAGCAATATGTTCTTCCGCAATTTTTTGAATCTCAACCAGCTTTTCATTCGCTACTTTTTCTAATTGAGCAAATTTTTCTTGAGATGCTTTTAAATCGGCTTCGAGTTTACTTTTTCCATTATCACACGCTGTTAAGCTTAAAATTGCTCCTAATGTAATAGCTAATAATGATTTTTTCATTCTAAATTCCCTCTATGACATTAAATTACAATAAAGGCACAGAAACTGTGCCTCAGATTATTGACAAAGTCTTTTTTCATTCGGACGCACTCAGTGCGTCCCTACAAGAAAAATTATAACTGATTGAAAAATAACAAATTTTATTTTTTGTGTAGGGACACACTACGTGTGTCCGTTTATTGAATACAACAAATTAGGGTTTGTCATCAGTCTGAGGCACAGAAGACTGTG
>NZ_JBSIUP010000054.1:0-6813 GCF_053654055.1 Ursidibacter sp. B-7004-1
CTCTCTCCCACAAGTGGGAGAGAGTTTTTTCAATTTTGTGCAACTGCTACATAATACCGATTTACAGCTTCTTAATAAAGCACTCGAGCTTTAATTGTGCCATCAATTTGTTTAAGCAGGCGTAATGCTTCATCTGTATTTTCAGATTCCACATCAATAACTACATAGCCGATAGTTGGGTCGGTTTGTAAATATTGAGCCGCAATGTTTACATTTGCATCAACAAACACTTGGTTGATTTTATTTAAAATACCTGGTTTGTTCGTGTGGATATGCAGTAAACGTTTTGCACCTTTATGTTCTGGTAATGAGACTTCTGGGAAGTTTACCGCAGAAAGTGTCGAGCCATTATCAGAGTATTTGATGAATTTATGTGCTACTTCAGAGCCAATGTTGGCTTGAGCTTCAGACGTTGAACCGCCGATATGTGGGGTTAAAATCACATTATCAAACTGACATAATGGTGATTCAAACGGATCGTTAATTGATGCTGGCTCTTCTGGGAATACGTCTAATGCCGCACCACGCAAATGTCCTGATGCTAATACTTCAACCAAAGCATCAATATCGACAACCGTTCCACGAGCAGCGTTAATTACCACTGCGTCTTTTTTCACTTTGCTTAAATTGGTTGCATTTAATAAATTTTTGGTTGATGCATTTTCTGGAACGTGTAATGAAACCGCATCACTCATTGCAAGTAATTCATCTAGGCTTGCAACTTGCTGTGCATTACCTAACGGTAATTTATTTTCAATATCGTAGAAATAAACACGCATACCCACCGCTTCGGCTAATACGCTTAATTGTGAGCCGATATGTCCGTAGCCAATAATCCCAAGATTTTTACCACGCACTTCGTTTGAGCCTGCTGCGGATTTATTCCATAAACCACGATGAACTTCTGCATTGGCTTTTGCGATTTGACGCATTAAGAGAATAATCTCACCTAATACTAGTTCAGCAACGGAACGAGTATTTGAGAATGGAGCATTGAAAACAGGAATACCACGACGTTTTGCCGCATCTAAACTTACTTGGTTTGTACCGATACAGAAACAACCGATAGCAATCAATTTAGGCGCTTGAGCAAGAACTTCTTCCGTTAGGAATGTACGAGAACGAATACCGATAAAATGAGCATCTTTAATGGCGTTAATTAAATCTTCACCATCTAATGCTTTTTTGTGGTAGTCAATGTTGGTATAACCTGCCGCTTTTAAGGCATCTAAGGCATTTTGGTGTACGCCTTCTAACAATACAAATTTAATTTTACTTTTATCAAGAGAAACTTTAGTGGTCATAATAGCTCCGAGTGTGTATTTGCAAATTTTATGGTGAATCTTACCGCTTATTATTCAAGGATTTTTGCCCCGTTTGGCGTTCCAACAATGGTTACATTCGCATAGCGTTGTGCAAAAATACCGTTGGTTACAACCCCTGCAATGTTGTTGATGGTATGTTCCATTTTAAGTGGCTCAAGGATTTTAAAGTTATACACATCTAAAATCACATTGCCATTATCTGTTACCACATTTTCACGATATTCAGGTGTACCGCCCAAAGCCACTAATTGACGAGCGACATAAGAACGAGCCATTGGAATCACTTCAACAGGTAAAGCGAATGTAGAGCCTAACACATCTACCTGTTTACTGGAATCCACAATGCAGATGAATTTTTTTGCTAATGAACTCACAATTTTTTCACGTGTGAGAGCTGCACCACCACCTTTAATCATATATCCTTGTGGCGTAATTTCATCAGCACCATCAATATAAACATCAAGGCTAGAAACTTCATTCGCATTAAAAACTTCAATTCCTTGTTTACGCAATAATTCTTCTGAATTTTTTGATGCGGCAACCGCACCTTTGATTTCATCACGCATTTCACCCAGTACTTCAATAAAGCAATTTACCGTAGAGCCACTGCCTACGCCAACGATAGTATCAGGTTTTACATATTGCAAAGCGGCACGCGCTGCAATTTTTTTCATTTCTAGTTGATCCATTCTTCCTCCCCAAGCAAACGTTTGCGTCTTTATTTCTAAAGATGCGATATTAAACGATCTGAATAAAGATTCAAGCGGTCAGTCATTTACAATATTTAATATAAATAAAACCGCTTTTAACTAAATAGCCATAATAAAAGATTAAGATTAAGAATACCGAGTGCGACACTCAGCAAAATATTGTTGAGATATTTATAACTGATAACAACACTAACCAACGCAAGGACTTGTGCACCGAATAATGGGTATCCCTGATTGTCTTGTGGTATAGAAACACTGGTTATCAGAAGTAACACCATAATGACAAGCGGTAAGATCCGATTTAATTTTTGTAAAATCGGGTGATCCATTAAGTTTTTGGGTAGAAAAAATGGTAAAAAACGGCAGAGTTGTGTACCCAATGTCAGTGCGATTAGCATATAAATAATATGTAGCGTATCCATTATGCTTTTCCTTTCTTATCATCAAAGAGCGATTGTGGCAGTAAGGCGACAATGACAATAGCGATTAAAATTGCAACTAATAATACACTTTGGTCGGTAATTTGACGTGCCAACAGAAAACCGATTAACGCAATAAAAATAGGTTTCCATTGCTTTTGGCTCTTATATTGTTCGTAAGCCAAAATAGCAAATAGGCAAGGCAGTGCAAAATCAAGATTTGGAATATATTGTGAAACGGAATCGCCTAAAGCAATACCAATGATAGTAGCAATTACCCAGTAAATCATTCCTAATAGATTGACTTTGAGCATCATAGCTTGACGTGTATCTGGGGGGAAAGTTGTCAATAACGCAAAACTTTCATCGGTTAAGTAGCTGACGCTAAAGAAGCGTTTAATCCGTTCTTTGGGTAAAATCGTGTACATATTAAGTGTGTAGAACATAAAACGTAAGCTCATTAATAATGTACTTAAAAATATAGGAATAATCCCTACGCCTGAAACAAAAAACGGGATAGCTGCATATTGAGCTGTGCCAGAGAAAACGGTAAAACTCATTATTATAGTAAACCAAACAGGTAAGCCTGCTGTGGTTGCTAATATGCCGTAAGCAATACCAGCCGCAAGGTACCCCATTAAGATGGGCAATGTGAGTTTTACAGCATTTTTCCAACTATTTTCAGTATTAAATGACATAAAGCACCTTGGTTTGTTAAATTCGGCGTAGGTTATCAAACTTGCTGAATAATGCCAAGATGCTTAGGGATTAAATACTTTGAGTTTTATATTGATAAGTAATGAGTTAGAACAAATTTGTTTAAGAAAATGTTTTACCAACTTATCGTTACTTTTAGACCTTGCTTTTGCTCTAATATGCTATTTTCTAAATTCACTTGGTATTGATGTAATTCGGCAATGCGGTGAACGATAGATAATCCTAAACCGCTACCTTTTTCATTTTGACCAGCTGGGCGGTAAAAACGTTGCCCTAATTTGGCAAGATCTGCACTATCAACTCCACCACCGTTATCTGCAATAATCAGGCTATGCTTGGTGAGTGTTACTCGAATAATTGTGCCTTCAGAGCAATATTTGATAGCATTATCAATGAGATTTCTAACCATTAGTGAAAGTAAAAGTGGCTGACCTTGTTTGAGTGTTGGGATCGCAATGTGCTCAAACTGTAACTCCATTTGGCGTTTTTCTGCGTGGAAATACAATTCACCAATTAACGATGGGAGTAGTTGCTCCCAATGTATCTCTTCCACGCCTTCTAATGCTTGCAGATTATCCAAACGAGATAGCGTCAGTAGTTGCTCAATCAACTGTGTGGCACGATTGATTCCTTGTGTTAGGTTATCTAATGCTTTCTCGCGTAATTCACTATCATCTCCTGCAAGTTGAGCGATTTCTGTTTGGATTTTTAACGCTGCTAACGGGCTACGCAATTCGTGGGCGGCATCAGAAGTAAAACGCCGTTCACGCAAAAGCATTGTTGATGTTTTGCTAAAAAAGTGATTTAAGCTATTGACCAGTGGCAAAATCTCTTTTGGTAAATTTTCAGTGGAAATGACCGCTTGATCTTCAGGAGTACGCTGACGAACCTGTTCACTCACTTGTTTTAGGGTTCTCAGTTCACGACTAATTAACCAAATCACGAGAGCAATCAATAATGGTAGGCTTGCAAACCAAATCCACATTTGCCCGAAAACCATTTTTAAAATAAGGTCTTCTCGGTAATCAAGCTCTTGCCCCACCGCAATGACTAATTTTCCGTCACCAATCGGTAGCCAAAAAATACGCCATTCGTCATCATCGCTGCTTAAATGTGAACGAGTAAACCCCTGCTCTCGACTGTAAAGAAAGTTATCACCGTTTCTTCCGTCACTGAGTAGCATATCTCCCTGTGAAGTAAAGACGGCAAATGCTAAAGCATCATCATCAAAATCTGCTCGAAATCCGCCTTTTTTGTGGTATTTTTCCTTCGGGTGCGGACGCTCAATAAGCATTGCTCGTAAGTCTGAACTGGCTAATCGTTGTGCAAATAAAATCTGTTGTGCATCAAAGACTTGATTAACTTCTTTACGCACTTGTAGCCACGCAACTGCTGTGGAAAGTACCCAAATCAATAATGCTGTTAATGAAATAACAATAATTAAGCGTAAGCGTAAACTAGCATTCTTAATCAGCTTCATCATTTTTTCCTAAGGTATAACCAACACCGTGAACAGTACGGATAAATTGTTTGCCTAGTTTCTGACGTAAATTATAAATATGAACTTCAAGGGCATTGCTATTCACTTCATCGTCCCAAGTATAGAGTTTTTCTTCAATGGCAGAACGAGTTAATACACGCTCTTTATTGTGCATAAAAAGAGCTAGTAAGTTGTATTCTCGTGTAGTGAGTGATATTTCTTGATCACGTAAGAAAACTTTACGTTGGTTAGGATCAAATTTTACTAAACTATGTTCAATAATTGGGTTAGTTTGTCCATAACGGCGGCGAATTAATGCTTGTAATCTGGCAACAACTTCAGCTAGAGCGAACGGCTTGCATAGATAATCATCAGCACCACGTTGTAATCCCGTAATACGTTCATCTAGTGTATCTCGAGCAGTTAGAATAAGTACGGGAACATCTTGATTGGCTTTTCGCCATTGTTGTAGCACATCTAAACCGTCCATTTTAGGTAAGGTAAGATCTAATACCACAGCATCATAAGGAGCTGAATCTAAAGCATTTAAACCTGTTTTGCCATCTGTAAACCAATCTATACTAAAACCTGATTTGGTTAAGCCGATTTTTAGTCCTTCACCGATTAAACTATCGTCTTCAATCAATAAAATTCGCATTGCTATTCTCTTATTTACACTTGATATAAACAGAAAAAGTGGCACTCTTGCCACTTTCTGCTACTTAGATGATTTATTGTACTTTTTCTACACGATGAACATCAATATCTGTTCTCCACGATTTATCTACTTCGCCAAAAACACGAATTTCATCATTTGGACCAACTTGTGTACCACCCCAATCTTCACCGTCAATTTCAACCACAATCTCACCGCTTGCATCGCGGAATAAGTATTCATCTCCTGTAAGTTGTTTTACAATTTTACCTTGTAAAACGATATATTGATCATCACGAAAATCTTTTACATCAGCAACTCGGCTAACTGTTTGAGCACTATTCGTAAAACCCCCATTTGTTGCACCTTGGAAACCAGAAGCCAATACAGATGCACTGATAGTTGATAATGCTAATGTAGTAATTAGAGATAATTTTTTCATAGTTAATTTCCTTAGTTAAAGTATTTAAATTTAAAAACAAGGCTCTCTTGCTTTGTTGAGCGTATTAAACCAAACAAATCTTAAGAAGTTATTAAGAAATAAAAATATTAAAAAGCTCAAACCTCTAGATGAACGCCCAGAAACAGTAATCTTTAAAGAATACTTTTTTCCTATTTTTCGATACACGTCACAAAAAAAACAAGTTAATCGGATTGAAAACTATAATTACCTAGGCGATTATTTGAACTGTGGAATATCCACTTGGATTTAATATATTAGTTCACATAAACGGAGGTAGCTGTATGAACCATATCAATCAACAAACGCTAAGTATTCGATCTTTATTATTACCGATAGTAGGAGAAACCAAAGCTAAGACATATTTCTCTTATTATGGGATCTTTAAAGATGATCTTATGTTTGGGTTATATAAAGAAGGATTCTTTTATCTGAAGTTGGCAGAAACTGATGTGCCAGAAGCTCTCTCTTTAGGAGCTAAAAGTTTAATTGATCCTAAAATAAGCAAAACAAATATGTTTTATTTACTCCCCGATTCAATTCTACATAACTTATCTTCTTATATAACTTGGTTTACTTCTAGTTTAACGGAAATTCAAGCAAATAAAGTTTCATTTTATAAAAAACGAAAGAGGCAAATTCGATCATTACCTAACTTAAATCTAAATTTAGAAAGAGCATTAAAAAAAGTAAATATAAATTCTGTCGAAGACTTGATTGAAAAAGGGGAGGTGAAAGTATTTATTGAACTAATTAAAATTGGAATTGATGTTGACCATACTCTTCTATTTAAACTCTACGGTGCAATAAACCAGCAATTTATCTACACGCTTTCCGAAAAAACCAAACGCAATTTACTTACCGAAGCTGACGAAGCACTTTACGAAGCAGGACTTCGAAAACGTTTTCATTTAAATTAGGATATATTTTAACCCATGATAAAAATGTGGGGGCTTGATTTTGGGGTAATAGGAAGTGGGTAATTATTTTCCCATTACACCCCTTAATTTGGGGTAATAAACAAAAGAATGTAATGGACAAAATAGT
>NZ_JBSIUP010000055.1:0-6153 GCF_053654055.1 Ursidibacter sp. B-7004-1
CACAAGTGGGAGAGAGTCAGTTTATTGACAAAGTGTTTTCATTCGGACGCCAAGCGTGGCGTCCCTACAAAGAAAAACTATAACCAATTGAAAAATAATCGTTTTATTTTGTTGTGTAGAAGAATTATAACCAATTGAAAAATAAACATTTTATTTTTTTGTGTAGGGACGCCACGCTTGGCGTCCACTCATTAAATCAACAAATTAGGGTTTGTCATCAGTCTGGCTTAAATTAAATTTTAAGTCTATCTTTTGTAAAATTTTGCAAAAAAAATTCCCATAAAATGCTAACATATCCCACAAATAAGCGGTTAGAAATACAAAAAAATAACAAATTTATTTCAAGTTTTAACAAGTAAATAACATTTAATGAGTGGACCAACCACAAATTTGCATATTGTTAATCAAGTGTAAATTAGGTAGGATACCCAAAGATAACCGCAACATAAGATATATCATATAACAAAATCACATAAAGGAATTTACGGAACTCACTATAACTATCAAACCTATTCTCTATCTCACAATTTTTAAAGTTGTGTCAATTTTCTTAAAGAATTTCTCTCTATTGTATAGATAGAAATATCTTATTGTTTCCATAAAAAATCTACTCTATCTTCAAAATCGTATATATAGTAAACTAAAAGAGTGCGGTATTACGTAGCAATTGTACAATACCGAAAGTATGTAACGTGCTAAGCAAAACCTATTTTATTGCTTAGCTTTTTCTTTTATAGAGGTTTGGTAAACCTCAAAAAATTTAAGGTTTTTTATGAATAAGGTTTTTAGAGTAATTTGGAATTACTCCACTCAAACTTGGGTAGCGGTTTCGGAATTAGCAAAAGGACGTGTTAAATCGTCATCATCTTCTACAGTAGCAGAACAACCAAGTAGTGTGGTTACTGAAAAATCCTCAGCCGCAGCCATTGGCTCTGCCGTAGCAGTAACAATTTTGACTTCCGTGATGGCACCACAGGCTTATGCTGATGAGGCTACAAACCGAGCGAATACAAAAACGGCAGAAATTACAGATGATTTTGAGCGTCCTTTCAAGTACGCTGCAGACGGAAAGTCAAATTGGCAATTAACTTTTGGAAATAAGGGAGCTTTATCTGTTAGAGGCGAGGGGTCAGAATCTCCATTGGGTAATTCTAGGGTTAGAGCTTTGGGGGGGACGGCGTATGGTTATAATTCTAGAGCCTTAGGTGTCGCATCCACTGCTTATGGCGTTTTGGCTGTGGCAGAAGGAGCATCGTCAGTGGCTGTTGGCTCTCAAGCCTATGCCAAAGGAGATAACTCTCTTGCCGTGATGCGTAATTCAACCTCCAAGGGAGATCACTCTTACGCTATCGGTGCGGCGAGCTATGCAGAAGGCGGTGGTAGCTTAGCAATCGGTCATTCGACCCACTCTGGAGGGAATCGCTCTATCGCTATCGGCTCTACAGAAGATTCAGTAACAAATAGAAAGAATGATTACAGAACAACTGATAATACCAGAGCCTTAGGCGATCGTGCTATTGCTATAGGTGCGACAGCTCGTGCTGAAGCTGGATCTCATGATGCAATCGTATTTGGTACTAACGCTACCGCTTCGGCTGCCAACGCCACCGCCATCGGTTATGACTCGGTAGCCAACGCCACCAACGCCACCGCCATCGGTAACCAAGCTCAAGCCACCAAAGCGGACGCTGTGGCTTTCGGTGCAGGAGCAAAAGCCCAAGAAGCTAACGCCACCGCCATCGGTAAAGGGGCATTGGCTAGCAAAGCAGACGCCATCGCTTTTGGTAGAGGGGCTTCAGCAAGCAACGTCAGCTCAACCGCCATCGGTGTCAGTGCTAAGGCTTTGGGGTTGAATTCTACTGCCATCGGTCCAAACACCACCGCAAAAGGTGAGCGAGCCATCGCCATCGGTCCTGATTCAAAAACAGACAATAACAACACCGTTGCCATCGGTTACAAAGCTCAAGCTATGAACGAAGGGGCATTTGCCTTCGGTACCAACGTTACATCTAAATCTCAAGGCTCATTAGGTTTGGGTACTGACTCTGTGGCACATGGTAACCACTCTGTCGCTATCGGTACAAATGCAACAACCAAAGGCGGTCTAGGCTCTATCGCATTCGGTTTAAATGCCGCTGCTGGTAACGCCGCTTCCATCGCATTCGGTGCCAACTCAACATCTGGCGAAAATGGTTCGGCTTTCGGCTCCGACTCTAAAGCAGGCACACGAGCCACCGCCTCCGGTCATAAAGCCAACGCCTCAGGCTCAAACTCAGTCGCCACAGGTCATAATGCTACCGCTTCAGGTTCAAGTGCTGTTGCCGTTGGTAATAACGCCTCCGCTTCAGGTACAAATGCTTTAGCCTTTGGTAATGGGGCAAAGGCTTCTGTTAATAACTCTGTCGCTCTGGGCAATGGGGCGGAGACTTCTGCATTTGCAGCAGCAGGTTCATTGAGCTTTAAAAATGCATCTGGTTCTGCTACATCAGCAACACCTGCAGGCAATACGGCAACTGGCGTGGTTTCAGTGGGTAAAGCAGGCTCATTACGCCAAATCCAAAATGTCGCCGCAGGTCGTGTAACTCAAGATTCTACTGACGCAGTAAACGGCAGTCAGCTGTATCACGTGATGGAAAAGGTTGGTTTTAATATCCAACAAGACGGTACAGCAAAATCTCGTATTGACAATGACAACATCGTGAATTTTACTAAAGGTACCTTTACCACTGCAAGCGTAAGTGGTGCGGATAATGCTACTGTGAAATTTGATGTGGTTACTCAAGACATCAGCTCAACTGGCAAAGCGGTAAAAGTTACGGCAGTGGGTAATACAGCTGGCGTGGCTAAAACTGCGGATGTGGTAGCGGCAATTAACAACTCAGGTTTTGAATTAAAAGCCAATGGTGTAGCAGGCGAAAAAATTGCTAACGGTGATTCCATTTCTATCAACCACGGTACTAATATTAATGTTGCTCGCAATGGCTCGACCATCACCATCAAAACTAATGACGAAGTAACCTTTACCAAAACCAACGCAGGCACATTAACAGCGTCTTCTGCACAGGTAAACGGTGGCTTAACCGTAACTGGCGACACCAAACTGCAAAAAGGTGCAACGGTAAGCGGTGGACAGCTTGTGGCTCAAAACGGTGCAAGCGTAAGCGGTGGTTTGGCGATGAATAATGGCAAAATCACTGGCTTACAAGCAGGTTCTGCTGATACTGATGCGGTAAACGTAGGTCAGCTGAACAATAAAGTTGATGCAGCCAAAACCGAGCTGAACAACAATATTAATACAGCTAAAACCGAGCTGAACAACAACATCAACACAGCTAAGACCGAGCTGAATAATAACATCAACACAGCCAAAAACGAGCTAACCACTAAAGGCTTGAAATTCAAAGGTGAAACAGGTGCTGTAATCCACAAAAATCTAGGCGATACCCTTGAGATTGTGGGCAAAGGCGATAACATCAACACCACAAATACTGGCAATAAAATTGAGATTTCCATCTCTGATACGCCAAGTTTCACCAACATCACCACAACCAAAGGTGCAAATATCGGTGGCACACTTTCAGCCAAAAAAGCTGAAGTGGGTGCCGAAGGCTTGACTGTAAACGGTGCTACCACACTGAGCAAAGGTGCAACCATCAGCGGTGGCGACCTTGTGATGAGTAATCAAAAAATCACAGGTTTGGCTAACGGTACAAATGCTAACGATGCTGTCAATAAAAGCCAGTTAGATGCCGTTAATGATACCGCTACTACGGCAAATTCAACAGCAAATACCGCATTGGCAACAGCCAACAAAGGCTGGAACGTTACCATTGCAAAAGGTGCTGGCGAAGCCACCGCTCCTACTGCACCATCAAAAGTCGCACCGGGCGATACGGTAACTTACACCGCAGGTAAAAACGTTAAGTTGGAAATCGCTGGTAAAAACATCACTGTTTCAACCACTGATAATGTAAATTTCACCAACGTAACGGCAACCAAAGTTGATGCCAAAGATGTAAACACAACCAATGTAACGGCAACCAAAGTTGATGCAACCAATGTAAACGCAACCAATGTAAACGCAACCAACGTCAATGCGACAAAAGTGAATGCAACAGATGTTAATACAACCAACGTAACATCAACAGGCAAAGCAAACCTTGCAGACCTAACCGCAACAGGCAACACCAAATTTGGTGGTGCAGGTAAATCTTTCACTATTGAGAGTGGTACAGCCGTTAATATGGGCAACAATGTGGTGAAAGGCGTTGCGACTGGTTCAGAAGATACTGACGCAGTGAACGTAAAACAGCTGAGTGATGCTGTTAAAGCCTCAGGTTGGAAACTGAAAGTTAATAAGGAAACTGATGATCAAGCTGCAAAAGTTGCTAATGACGAAGTGGTAACTTTTGAACAGGGCGACAATATTGTCATCACTCGTAATGGCAAAACTGTTACCGTTGCCACGTCAAAAACACCAACTTTTGACACGTTAAAAACAACGGGTAAAGCGGAAGTTGGTGGCGAGCTGGCTGTAACTGGACCTGCAACTTTTACCGACAAAGTAACCGCTAACAAAGGTTTAGATGTAAATGGTCCTACAGTACTAAACGGTACAACTACTGTTAAAGAAAAACTAACAGCAGAAAAAGGTGCAAGTATCAGCGAAGGTTTGGATATGAATAATAGCCAAATCACAAACGTTGCAGCAGGTACAAATGCTACTGATGCAGTGAACAAAGGTCAATTAGACACTGCCATTCAAAACGTAAATAACGTATTAAAAGACGGTAACATCAAGTTCGGCGGTAATACAGGCGATGAGATCACCACGCAATTAGGCGGTAAGCTCAATGTTATTGGTGGCGGTGTTACTGAAGGTAATTACAGCAGTAATAATGTAAGAACCAAAGCTGACGGTACAGGCAATATCACCATTGAATTTGCTGAAAAACCAAAATTTGAAGCGGTAGAAGCTAAAGATTTGGAAGTTACCAACAGCACTAAGACCAAAGACTTAGAAGTAACCAATCACGCTAAAGCTAAAGATTTGGAAGTTACCAACAGCACTAAGACTAAAGACTTAGAGGTAACCAATCACGCTAAAGCTAAAGATTTGGAAGTTACCAACAGCACTAAGACTAAAGACTTAGAGGTAACCAATCACGCTAAAGCTAAAGATTTGGAAGTTACCAACAACACTAAGACCAAAGACTTAGAGGTAACCAATCACGCAAAAGCGAAAGATTTGGAAGTTACCAATAAAACTAAGACGAAAGACTTAGAAGTAACCAACAACGCTACAATCAAAGACTTGAATGTAACCAATCACGCTAAAGCGAAAGATTTGGAAGTTACCAATAAAACTAAGACCAAAGACTTAGAAGTTACTGGCAACTCCACCCTTGGTAACACCACTATCGGCGGAACGGGTAAGACTTTCAATGTTAGCAATGGCACAACCATTGATATGGGCGGTAATACCATCAATAACATCACCAGTGGTGAGATCAAAGAGGGTAATGCTCAAGCGGTAACTGGTGGAGCAGTACACGAGAAGCTAAAAGAGCTAAGCACCAATGCAACTGTATATGTTGGTAATAATAGTGGTGTTAAGGTTAAACGTAGCTTGGGTGCAGAAATGCAGATCGTGGGTACAGGTACTTTAGCAGATGATAAATACAGCGGTAAAAATGTTAAAACTGTAGGTACTCAAGATGGCGGTATTGAAATCCGTTTCTCCGAAGCACCAGAGTTTAAAGAGCTAAATGTGACTGGCGAAGCTAAGATCAAAGACTTGAATGTAACGAACAACACTAAGACGAAAGACTTAGAAGTAACTAACAACGCTACAATCAAAGACCTGAACGTAACGAACAACACTAAGACGAAAGACTTAGAAGTAACTAACAACGCTACAATCAAAGACCTGAATGTAACGAACAACACTAAGACGAAAGACTTAGAAGTAACCAACAACGCTACAATCAAAGACCTGAATGTAACGAACAAAACTAAGACAAAAGACTTAGAAGTAACTAACAACGCTACAATCAAAGACCTGAACGTAACGAACAAAACTAAGACCAAAGACTTAGAAGTAACTAACAACGCTACAATCAAAGACTTGAACGTAACGAACAAAACTAAGAC
>NZ_JBSIUP010000056.1:0-5761 GCF_053654055.1 Ursidibacter sp. B-7004-1
ATTTTGCTATTTGTGCTGGCTAGGCTTGTATTTCAAATGGTAGTATTTTGTTATTCTTATAACCACCCTTATCAGAAGTTTTTTTAGTTAATAACGCCTCATAAAATACAGACTTTACCTGGTATGACAATAATTTTAATTATTAAAATTAATCTTATAAAAATCATAGATAAGTAGTACAGAAATATTAATTATTTTATAAGAGGAGAAAAATTATGATCTTAGAATTTGAAAAACATTTGCATAACTCAAACTTAGCTAAAAATACCATTTTGGTGTATATGTTTGCTATAAAACAATTTACTCAAAGGTACGGCTCTATAAATAAAATAAACTTGCAAAAATATAAGTTATTTCTAATAGAGAAATACAAGCCTCAAACAATAAATTTGAGAATTAGGGCAATAAATTTTTATTTGGAGTTCATCAAAAAAGAAAAGTTAAAATTATCATTTGTTAAAGTACAACAAAGAACATTTTTGGAAAATGTAATTAGCGAAGCTGATTATAATTATTTTAAGAAATGCTTAAAAAAAGATAATAACTTATATTGGTATTTTGTTATTCGATTTTTAGCGGCTACTGGGGCAAGAGTTAGTGAATTAATTCAAATAAAATGCGAACATGTTAGAGTTGGATACATTGACTTGTATTCTAAAGGGGGGAAACTAAGAAGAATATACATACCTCAGGCACTACAAAAAGAAGCATTACTGTGGCTAGAAAAAAATAACCAATCCTATGGATTTATTTTTATCAATAAATATGGAGATAGAATAACTACAAGAGGAATAGCTACAAAATTAAAATTTTTTGCAAAAAGATACAAAATTGATCCTAAAGTTGTATATCCACATTCATTTAGACATAGATTTGCAAAAAGTTTCTTGGAACGATGTAATGACATTAGTTTCTTAGCTGATCTAATGGGACACGAAAGTATTGAGACTACAAGAGTTTATCTAAGAAAAACGACCACAGAGCAAAAAGAAATTATTAATAATATAATCGATTGGTAATGCCTATTCATTAATTTTTTGTTTAAAAATTAATAATATAAGGGTGGGTATAACTATTACGCTTACAGCATCTGTTGCACATCATTAAGTTTAACTAACAACAAGTAGGAAATTTTATGAATATTATATTAAAAATACACTCAAAATCGGGTGCGGTTGATAGCATCAAAATTCCAGTAAAAGGAAATGAAGTTGTTACCATTCAACAACCTAAAGAAAAAGTAAGTTATGAGCTTGTTAATCAAGACACCAACGCAGGTCCAGAAAGAATTTTTGCTGAAAGAAAAGGCAACGACCTTCACATCGCATTTGAAGAGAACCAACCTGCAGATCTTATTATTAAAGACTATTATTCATCAGAAGACCTCAGCCCTGTTATTGGTTTAGGAGAAGATGGACAACTTTATAGCTACATTGCAGAAAGTGGTATCGAAGCGAATAATATTCCACTCTTAAAAGAGAACGTACTTGCAGCGGAAGTACTTGGTGGTAAAGCACTTGTAGCAGCATATTTACCATTTAACTGGTTAGCGTTATTAGGTGGATTAGCAACCGCTGGATTAGTTGCTGCAACTTTAGGCGGTAAAGGTGGTAAAGGCGGCAGTAGCCCAGCTCATCCATCTACGACTGAAGAAACAACTGAACCAGGCACAGGTGTTACACCTTCAGGCTCATCTGGCTCTGGTTCTAATGGCAGCTATACCCCACCAAGACCTCAACAAGAAAAACCAACAGTAACCGCGAAGAA
The DNA here is from genome assembly GCF_053654055.1 of Ursidibacter sp. B-7004-1. Taxonomy (NCBI): domain Bacteria; kingdom Pseudomonadati; phylum Pseudomonadota; class Gammaproteobacteria; order Pasteurellales; family Pasteurellaceae; genus Ursidibacter; species Ursidibacter sp. B-7004-1. The sequence goes on from NZ_JBSIUP010000056.1 coordinate 1,768, forward strand.
AGATGGTTCTGTTGAAATCGCTATTGATCCAAACGTTAAAAAATACGAAATTACCTTTATTCCAGAAGGTAAAAACAACCCTATCACAGCAACCCTTGAAAAACAAGCGGACGGTTCATACAAATCTAGCCACCCTGAATACATTCCTGATGTTCCAGCTGGTAGCAACAAAGCCGTTATTCCTAGCGATAGTCTCAAAGACAAATCACTCGTTAGCGTAACCGCTATTAGCGATAATGGTTCTGCGACAGCAACGGTAGAAACCACATACGATAGAGACACACAAAACCCAGAAGTCACAAAAGCTGAAACCGTTGATCGCAACAACGATGGTAAGCCTGATCTTGTTAATTTAACAGGTAAGGGTGAAAAAGGCGCTACAATCAAAATTAAAGATAAAGAAGGTAATGTTATTGCAGAAACCAAAGTGGATAACAATGGTAACTGGAGCGTACCTGTCGTATTAGATCAAAATAATCCAAATAAAGATCAAGCAGAAGATCTTAACGTAGAAGCTCAATCACCGGGTAAAAATTCATCTGACGAAGTGCCAGTAACGACTGATAAAGTTGTACCAAGTGACAACCCACAACCAAACGACACTTACGTTGAACCACCAGTACTTACCCCATCAGCGTCTCAACCAGAAGATGAAAAAATATCTGTTGATGTTAAAGTTCCTGATGATGCAACCAATGTACCGGTTCAGATTTTAGATGGAACTGGTAAAGTGGTTGAAACGATTGACGTTAAAAAAGATGAGCAAGGTAACTTCGTACCACCATCGGATAAACCTGAAGTGGAAGTAACACCAAAAGATGGCGGTTTCACTATCACTATTCCTAAAGATAAGATTCCTGAAAATGGTAAAATTGTTGCGACAGCTGAAAACAGTGCTGGCGATCAAAGTAAACCGAGTGAGCCGATTGTATTAAATGAAGATAAACAACCTGTTTTACAAGATCCAGACACCGTTACTGCAAGCGACAAACCAAGCATTACCCCTAACACCATTAAAGCGATTGATGAAAGCCCAGAGGCAGATAACAACCCTGAAAAAGTAGTATTTAGTGGTACGGCAGAGCCTAATGCATCAATCACAGCGTATCTTGATAAAGGTGATGGAAGCAAAATCCCAGTAGGTTCTGTGGTGGCAGATAACAACGGCAACTATGAATTTAATCTTACTGATTTAGGTAAGAATTTTGATATTCAGCCAGGCGATCAAATTACCGTCACAGCGACTACACCAGGTGAAAAAGAGAGCGAACATTCAGAACCTGTGACCGTTCCTGCGGTAGAAGCGGGCAAAGATGGACACCCTTACGATACAAAAGCACCTGAAGCAACGGTAGAGATTACTACCAAAAAAGAACCAGGTGACGGCTCTGCAGAGATTGCTGTAACCAACGCAAAACCGGGTGATAAAGTTACCATCACAGCGAATAACGGAAAAGATAAATTAACCTTTATTGTTGATGACAATGGTAATTTAACAAAAGACCCAGCAAACACCAATCCACTAATGGATAAAGCAGAGTTAGACGGCAACACAATCAAGCTACCAGAAGATGTACTTGAAGATGGCTCAAACATCACTGCAGTGGTAACAGATTTGGCTGGCAATTCAATTCCACAGGAATCAGACACAGTAGGTTATGACGAAGCATCAGAAAAACCAACTGAAATTACGGCTGCCCCAATTGATACCAATGTAGTGGCAGACAAAACACCAGAAAACATCAAAGTCACCTTAAAAGGGGATGATGTAAAACCGGGTTCAACGGTTGCACTGACAGACGAAAAAGGCAATGAAATTGCGAAAATCGTTTTAACGCCAGAACATATTAAAGAAGACGGTAAAGCGGAATTAGAAGTTCCACTTAACAAAGACAACCCAATTCCGAAAGAAGTTAAAGCAACGGTACAAGCTCCAGGCAAAGATCCAAGTGCCCCTGCAACAGCAGAGTTACCAAGTTTAGCGGACACCGATGGACTAACAAAAGAGCAACTTCAAGAAAGACACCCGAATGACAAAGGTATTCAAACACCAACAGTTGTGGCTACACCAAATGAAGTGAAAGTGACAATTGATCCGAAAGATACCGAAACATTCACAGTGACTATCGACCCTAAAGCTGAAGGTGAAGCAACCAAAGAAGTGGTTTACACCAAACAGCCAGATGGCAGCTACACACCTAACGATCCAACGTTCCCTACTTTAGCGAAAGGTGAAGAGACGTTATCTATTCCAAGAGATAAATTACCAAAAGGGGCAAGCGATGTTACTGTTAAGGCTGAAGACATTGTTGGGCATACTGCAGAATCAGCGAAAACCCCAGTTGATCCAATTTTAGAGCCAAGTAAACAGCCAGAAGAACTCACTGTTAAAGCAGCAGACACCGATAAACAAGCGGATAGAAACCCTGAAGAATTTACCATTACAGGTAAAGCAGAGCCTAACGCTGAAATTGTGGCGAAAGATCACGAAGGGAACGTAATTGGCAGAGTTAAAGCGGATGAGGAAGGTAATTTCAAACTTATTGCGAAAGAAAATGGTGCGGATATTACTGACAGCAGCCAAATCACCTTAATCGCAACAGCACCGAACAAACGCGAAAGCGTAAAAACACCAGTGCCAAGCAATAATGGTGAAGTGTCGCATCCAAATGACCTCACGCCACCACCTGCGGCAGAACTCGTGCCAGATAACGATAATGCAAAATTCACCATCGAACCAGAAGTAGAAAAAGCGACGGTTGAATATACCGACAATGACGGCACCAAAAAAACCGCTGAAGTTACTCGTGATAAAGATGGCAACCTCCAATCTAACGACCCGAATGTTAAAGTCGAAGGAAAAGACACCATCATCGTTCCTAACGAAAACACACAAGATGACACCCCAGTGAGCGTGGTGACTGAAGATCTTGCAGGTAACACCTCAGAACCTACAGTTGCAGGCACACCAGAAGAATTGCCAAACAACCCTGAGGACAAACTCAACCCACCAAAAGATCTTAAATTAGAAGCGACAGACACCCGCCAAGGTGGAGCAGACGACCGCACAGAGCCAAACCCAGATCACTTTGTCTTAAAAGGCAATGTACCAGACGCACCAGCAGGTACTGAAATTGAAGTGACTGTGGATGGCGTAGTTGTTGGTAAAGGCAAAACAGACGATAAAGGCAACTTTGAAGTTGAATTTAATGACAAAGTTAATGGAAATGGCGAGCCAATCGACATCACCAAAGACAGCACATTAGTGGTGAAGGCGAAAGATCCGAAAAATCCAAATAACAACAGTGATGAAGCACCAATAGCCGTTGCTGATACAGAGATTATCAAAGCCGATAATACCGCACCGACTGTGGAACTTGCGCCAACACCAAATGGTGCAGAAGTAACCCTTGACCCAAATGCGAACGTTGGTGATACCACAAAAGTAACCGTAGAAAAAGACGGTAAAAAAGTGGAACACGAATACAAAGTCAATGATGAAGGCAAGTGGGAACCAACAGAACCTGAAAAATCACCAGCGGTAAACCCTGATGGCACAGTAACTATTGTCGCACCTCCAGGCAGCACCATTAGTGCAGAAACCGCAGATACTGCAGGTAACACCAACAAGCCAGAAGCAAAACCAAATGCGGAAGCAGGTGATTTACCAACTAATACGGTAAAAGTACCAGGTGAATCTGACCCAACACAACCTGTTGATGTACCAAAAACAGCTCAACCAACGGCTGAAATCACCAAAGTGATTGACCAAGATAGCCCAGCAGACGGTAAAGTGGATGCTTACGAAGTAACAGGTAAAGTACCAGGTGAGCCTGTAGGTACGCCAGTTAGAGTGTACGATGAAGAAGGTAATTTATTGGGTGAAGGTAAAACAACTGATGACGAAGGTAACTTCACAATCAATCCGGTAGAAAAACCGAAAAGTGGTGAAACACTTGTTGTTAAAGCAGAAAACCCTGAAAAACAACCAAGT
>NZ_JBSIUP010000057.1:0-5360 GCF_053654055.1 Ursidibacter sp. B-7004-1
TTTCTAGAATAGCGTACACTTACCAACCTTTATTTAGTTCCTGCAAACCCAATAGATGCTTCGGCATCTTCAGCTTTCCAATCTTCTTTTAGAGTAAATACCGTTCCGCTAATTTCTTCTGCATTTGGACCAAAGAACTGTAAATGGTAACTTTTAACAGTTTTATCGTCAGTTGCTTTTTCTGCTTTCGCTGTGCCAAAAATACCTAATTGGTTTTCTTTAAAGTATTCTGTGATGTATTTATGTTTATTTTCTGTTGTTGTGGTGATGTCGCCTTTTTCTAAATTAATTTTTCCAACATTGTCAATTCCTGTAATTTCACCATATCCTTGCTTTTTATCGAAATCAACGTGATAGACAAGAGTTCCTTGTTGCTCTTTGTCAAAAGCGATCCCTTTGTACTGAGCGTTTCCTAATTTAGGTAATTCATTTTCTTTGGTGTTATAGCCAACCACATCTTCTATTTCAAAAACTTTAGTCTCGGTAATAATATTTCTATTTGGGCCTTGTACAGATACCTCAGTTTCGAGATCTCCAACAATTGCAGAGTATTGCTGATTATAAACTCGCCAAAATCCCTTTTCATTCCAATGCTCGTTTTCAATATTAAAAGATTCTTCCCAATTTTCTTGCGAAAGTTTGTAACGTGGGAATAAGTCAAGTTCAATATCGTTGTGACCATAATTTTTACCAAGAATAATAAACTTATGATTTTTCACTGGTTTTTCACCAATTGAAATGGTAGCAGGGGATGTTTTCTTTTCGACCTTAATATTTTCTCCTAATTTATCTAGTGTACCTGATTGTGGAGCAGAAGATGTTTGTGAAGAAATAGCAGAGTTGTTATTCGGTGAATTATTTAAAGTAGATGTATTTGATGATATGTTATTTTTCTCCATATTTGATGATGCCGGCGAACCATTAGCCCCTGAACTACAAGCTGTTACTGATAGTATTGTTAAACTTAATAGAGATAGTGAGATTGATGTTTTCATAAAATTTGCTCCAAGTTAGAAAATATAGTGGTAGTTCATCATACACCAACTAACTGTCTATAAGCAAACTAATGCAAACGTTTGCGTAATGGGGTATAATCACACCAATTTTCTTACATTTTTATGGAACTTCAGCAATGACTGTACAAACTTTTCGTGGCTCTCCAGCCTTATCAGAATTTCGTTTAAATCAACTTTCTCAAAAATTCCAACAACAGCAATTACCCGTTAAGTCCGTTTATGCGGAATATTTGCATTTTGTTGAGCTAAACTCACCGCTTACAGAAGCAGAAACAGTCAAAATTCAAGAATTATTACATTATGGTCCAACGCTTGCAGAACACGAACCTGTTGGTTTTTGTTTAATTGTTACGCCTCGTGTGGGGACAATTTCATCTTGGTCTTCAAAAGCCACAGATATTGCTCATAACTGTGGCTTAAAAGCAGTAGATCGTATTGAGCGTGGTTTAGCCTACTATTTTGAGTTTAGTTCAGAGCCAACGGCAGAGCAGATCGATACCTTAAAAGGCTTACTACACGACCGTATGTTAGAGACGGTATTAGACAACGTAGAACAAGGTGCAACATTATTTACTCAGCACGAGCCAAAACCGTTTACTACTGTTGATATTTTAGCAGGCGGCCGTAAAGCCCTAGAAGAAGCGAATATCAATCTAGGTTTAGCATTAGCCGAAGATGAAATTGATTATTTGGTGGAGAATTTTACCGCTCTTGGTCGTAACCCGAATGATATTGAGCTATATATGTTTGCTCAAGCGAACTCAGAGCATTGCCGCCACAAAATCTTTAACGCCGATTGGACAATTGACGGTGAGAAACAGGAAAAATCATTATTCAAAATGATTAAAAACACCTTCGAAAAAACACCTGATTATGTGCTTTCTGCGTATAAAGATAATGCAGCGGTAATGGAAGGTTCAACAGTTGGACGTTTCTTCCCAGACCAAGACGGACAATACCGTTATCACAATGAAGATGCTCATATTTTAATGAAAGTGGAAACACACAACCACCCAACGGCAATTTCACCTTTCCCTGGTGCAGCAACAGGCTCGGGCGGTGAAATTCGTGATGAAGGGGCAACAGGTCGTGGTGCAAAACCAAAAGCAGGCTTAACAGGCTTCTCTGTGTCTAACTTAGTGATCCCAAACTTTGAACAACCTTGGGAAAATCCACTTTCAAAACCAAACCGCATTGCATCGGCTTTAGATATTATGATCGAAGGCCCACTTGGTGGTGCGGCATTTAACAATGAGTTTGGTCGCCCTGCATTGTTAGGTTATTTCCGTACTTATGAAGAAAAAGTGAACAGCTTTGGCGGCATCGAGACGCGTGGCTACCATAAACCGATTATGCTTGCAGGCGGTATCGGTAACATTCGTGCCGAACACGTTCAAAAAGGAGAAATCCCCGTTGGTGCGAAGCTAATCGTGCTTGGTGGCCCAGCGATGAATATCGGCTTAGGCGGCGGTGCAGCATCATCAATGGCATCGGGCAAATCGAAAGAAGATTTAGATTTCGCTTCAGTTCAACGTGAAAATCCTGAAATGGAACGCCGTTGCCAAGAAGTGATCGACCGTTGTTGGCAACTTGGCGAAGATAACCCAATCCTATTTATTCACGATGTAGGTGCAGGCGGTTTATCGAATGCAATGCCTGAATTAGTCCACGATGGCGAGCGTGGCGGTAAATTTGATTTACGTTCTATCCTGTGCGATGAAAAAGGAATGTCGCCATTAGAAATTTGGTGTAACGAATCACAAGAACGCTATGTATTAGCGGTTGCACCTGAAAAACTCGAATTATTTACCGCACTTTGCGAGCGTGAGCGTGCACCTTTTGCGGTGATCGGTGAAGCAACCGAAGAAAAACACTTAACCCTTGCAGATAGCCACTTTGAGAATAAGCCGATTGACTTACCAATGAATGTATTACTTGGCAAAACACCAAAAATGCACCGTCAAGTTTCGTCAAAAACTGTGGAAAACCCACCGCTTGCACAAGATGATATTCAACTAAAAGAGGCATTCCATCGTGTATTACGTTTGCCTGTGGTTGCGGAAAAAACTTTCTTAATCACTATCGGTGACCGTTCTATAACGGCAATGGTTGCTCGTGATCAGATGGTCGGTCCTTGGCAAATTCCAGTGGCAGACTGTGCAGTCACTACCGCAAGTTTAGACAGCTATCACGGTGAAGCAATGTCAATGGGTGAACGTGCACCAGTCGCTCTGTTAGATTTCGGGGCATCTGCTCGCTTAGCTGTCGCTGAAAGCATTACCAACATTGCCGCAACGGATATCGGTGATATTAAACGCATTAAACTTTCTGCAAACTGGATGTCGGCGGCAGGTCATACAGGCGAAGATGCTGGCTTATATGAAGCGGTAAAAGCAGTGGGCGAAGAGCTTTGTCCAGCGTTAGGTATTACGATTCCAGTGGGTAAAGACTCAATGTCAATGCGTACCACTTGGGAAGAAAATGGCGAACAAAAAGCGGTTACCGCACCGCTTTCACTGGTTATTTCAGCCTTTGCTCGTGTCGAAGATGTGCGTAAAACGGTTACGCCACAACTGCGTACCGATAAAGGGGCAACCCGTTTATTATTGATTGACTTAGGCGAAGGAAACAATCGCTTAGGTGCAACAGCACTGGCGCAAGTTTACAAACAACTAGGCGACAAACCTGCTGATGTGGTCAATGTTGAAACCTTGAAAAACTTCTTCAATGCAATGCAAATACTTGTTTCTGAACAGAAATTACTTGCTTACCACGACCGTTCGGACGGTGGTTTAATTACAACCTTAGCGGAAATGGCATTTGCAGGAAATTGTGGTGTAGATGTGGATATCAGTGCCTTAGGCGATAACGATTTAGCCGTTTTATTCAACGAAGAACTCGGTGCGGTGATCCAAATTGCCGACAGCGACTTTGCTAAAGTGCGTGAAATTCTCCAAGCACACAACTTGCTCAATATCACTAAAGAATTAGGGGCAGTGGTAGCTGAAGACCGCTTCGACATCAGTCGTGGCACTCGCAAATTACTCAGCGAAAAACGCTCTGAATTGCGTGGAATTTGGGCGGAATTAACCCATCAAATGCAACGTTTGCGTGATAACCCTGAATGTGCCGATCAAGAATTTGAGACGAAAAAAGACCCGAATAACAAAGGGTTATCAGTTCACTTAACCTACGACATCAACGAAGATATTACCGCACCTTATATCAATAAAGGGGTAAAACCAACCATCGCAATCTTGCGTGAACAAGGTGTAAACAGCCATTACGAAATGGCAGCAGCTTTTGATAGAGCAGGATTTAACAGTATTGACGTACATATGAGCGACCTAATGAGCGGACGCAGAAACTTAAAAGATTTCAATGCGTTAGTGGCTTGTGGTGGATTCTCTTATGGCGACGTATTAGGTGCAGGTGGCGGTTGGGCGAAATCGATCTTATTCAACCCGATGTTGCGTGATCAATTCAGCCAATTCTTCGCAAACCCAAATACCTTAACTCTTGGTGTATGTAACGGTTGCCAAATGGTTTCAAACCTAGCGGAAATCATTCCGGGTACAGAAAACTGGCCACGTTTCGTGCGTAATAAATCCGAACGCTATGAAGCACGAGTTGGCTTAGTTCGCATTAACGACACCAACAACCACTGGTTCGCAGGAATGGCAGGCTCGCATATGCCGATTGCTGTGGCTCACGGCGAAGGGCTAGCGGAATTCAAGCGGGCAGATCAGCTCAATAATTTGCAAGCACAAAACCTCGTGATTGCCCAATACATCGACAACAATCTACAACCAACCGAAGTGTACCCAGCCAACCCGAACGGCTCGGCTCAAGGTATCACCGCAATCGGTAATACAGACGGACGTGTCGCCATTATGATGCCACACCCTGAACGAGTATTCCGCACCGTTAGCAACTCTTGGCACCCAGAAGACTGGAGCGAAGACGGCGCGTGGATGAGATTGTTTAGGAATGCGAGGGTGGTGTTGGGGTAGTATGATAACCTTTTACCTAGGTGGAATTATCTGCCTAGGTATTGTAGGGTTTTTCAAAATTTCTCTCCGATGGCGCTCGTGTTCACACGAGTGCCTTTCAACATCTAATTTGTTAAAAGCACTCGTCAAAGACGAGCGCTATCTTTTCTTTTGCTTTTCTAAAGTTTTATTTTTTGATCTATATTGAGAAATAACGAGAGATAACTATTTAATTTGATATTTTTAGCTAGAGTTTACTAGATATCGTTCCTTGATGGCGCTCGTGTCCACACGAGTGCCTTTTCCACATCTAATTCATTAAAAGCACTCGTCACAGACGAGCGCTATCCTT
>NZ_JBSIUP010000058.1:0-4517 GCF_053654055.1 Ursidibacter sp. B-7004-1
GCAACCGCTGGATTAGTTGCTGCAACTTTAGGCGGTAAAGGTGGTAAAGGCGGCAGTAGCCCAGCTCATCCATCTACGACTGAAGAAACAACTGAACCAGGCACAGGTGTTACACCTCCAGGCTCATCTGGCTCTGGTTCTAATGGCAGCTATACCCCACCAAGACCTCAACAAGAAAAACCAACAGTAACTGCGAAGAAAGATGGTTCTGTTGAAATCGCTATTGATCCAAACGTTAAAAAATACGAAATTACCTTTATTCCAGAAGGTAAAAACAACCCTATTACAGCAACCCTTGAAAAACAAGCGGACGGTTCATACAAATCTAGCCACCCTGAATACATTCCTGATGTTCCAGCTGGTAGCAACAAAGCCGTTATTCCTGGCGATAGTCTCAAAGACAAATCACTTGTTAGCGTAACAGCTATTAGCGATAATGGTTCTGCGACAGCAACGGTAGAAACCACATACGATAGCGACACACAAAACCCAGAAATCACAAAAGCGGAAACCGTTGATCGCAACAACGATGGCAAACCTGATCTTGTTAATTTAACGGGTAAAGGTGAAAAAGGCGCTACAATCAAAATTAAAGATAAAGAAGGTAATGTTATTGCAGAAACCAAAGTGGATAACAATGGTAACTGGAGCGTACCTGTCGTATTAGATCCAAATAATCCAAATAAAGATCAAGCAGAAGATCTTAAAGTAGAAGCTCAATTACCGGGTAAAAACTCATCTGACGAAGTGCCAGTAACGACTGATAAAGTTGTACCAAGTGACAACCCACAGCCAAACGACACTTACGTTGAACCACCAGTACTTACCCCATCAGCGTCTCAACCAGAAGATGAAAAAATATCTGTTGATGTTAAAGTTCCTGATGATGCAACCAATGTACCGGTTCAGATTTTAGATGAAACTGGTAAAGTGGTTGAAACTATTGACGTTAAAAAAGATGAGCAAGGTAACTTCGTACCACCATCGGATAAACCTGAAGTGGAAGTAACACCAAAAGATGGCGGTTTCACTATCACTATTCCTAAAGATAAGATTCCTGAAAATGGTAAAATTGTTGCGACAGCTGAAAACAGTGCAGGCGATCAAAGTAAACCGAGTGAGCCGATTGTATTAAATGAAGATAAACAACCTGTTTTACAAGATCCAGACACAGTTACTGCAAGCGACAAACCAAGCATTACCCCTAACACCATTAAAGCGATTGATGAAAGCCCAGAAGCGGACAACAACCCTGAAAAAGTAGTATTTAGTGGTACGGCAGAGCCTAATGCGTCAATCACAGCGTATCTTGATAAAGGTGATGGAAGCAAAATCCCAGTAGGTTCTGTGGTGGCAGATAAGGACGGCAACTATGAATTTAATCTTACTGATTTAGGTAAGAATTTTGATATTCAGCCAGGCGATCAAATTACCGTCACAGCGACTACACCAGGTGAAAAAGAGAGCGAACATTCAGAACCTGTAACCGTTCCTGCGGTAGAAGCGGGCAAAGACGGACACCCTTACGATACAAAAGCACCTGAAGCAACGGTAGAGATTACTACCAAAAAAGAACCAGGTGATGGCTCTGCAGAGATTGCTGTAACCAATGCAAAACCGGGTGATAAAGTTACCGTCACAGCGAATAACGGAAAAGATAAATTAACCTTTATTGTTGATGACAATGGTAATTTAACAAAAGATCCAGCAAACACCAATCCATTAATGGAAAAGGCAGAAGTAAACGGCAACACAATCAAGTTACCAGAAGATGTACTTGAAGATGGCTCAAACATCACTGCGGTGGTAACAGATTTGGCTGGCAATTCAATTCCACAGGTATCAGACACAGTAGGTTATGACGAAGCATCAGAAAAACCAACTGAAATTACGGCTACCCCAATTGATACCAATGTAGTGGCAGACAAAACACCAGAAAAAATCAAAGTCACCTTAAAAGGGGAAGATGTAAAACCGGGTTCAACGGTTGCACTGACAGACGAAAAAGGCAATGAAATTGCGAAAATCGTTTTAACACCAGAACATATCAACAGTGACGGTAAAGCGGAATTAGAAGTCCCACTAAACAAAGAGAATCCAATTCCGAAAGAAGTTAAAGCAACGGTACAAGCTCCAGGTAAAGATCCAAGTGAACCAGCAACAGCAGAGTTGCCAAGTTTAGCGGACACCGATGGACTAACAGAAGAGCAACTTCAAGAAAGACACCCGAATGACAAAGGTATTCAAACACCAACAGTTGTGGCTACGCCAAATGAAGTGAAAGTGACAATTGATCCGAAAGATACCGAAACATTCACAGTGACTATCGACCCTAAAGCTGAAGGTGAAGCAACCAAAGAAGTGGTTTACACCAAACAGCCAGATGGCAGCTACACACCTAATGATCCAACGTTCCCTACTTTAGCGAAAGGTGAAGAGACTTTATCTATTCCAAGAGATAAATTACCAGCAGGGGCAAGCGATGTTACTGTTAAGGCTGAAGACATTGTTGGACATACTGCAGAATCAGCAAAAACCCCAGTTGATCCAATTTTAGAGCAAAGTAAACAGCCAGAAGAACTCACTGTTAAAGCAGCAGACACAGATAAACAAGCGGATAGAAACCCTGAAGAATTTACCATTACAGGTAAAGCAGAGCCTAACGCTGAAATTGTGGCGAAAGATCACGAAGGGAATGTAATTGGCAGAGTTAAAGCGGATGAGGAAGGTAATTTCAAACTCATTGCGAAAGAAAATGGTGCAGATATTACTGACAGCAACCAAATCAGCTTAACTGCAACAGCACCGAACAAAGGTGAAAGCAAAGAAACACCAGTGCCAAGCAATAATGGTGAAGTGTCGCATCCAAATGACATCACGCCACCACCTGCGGCAGTACTCGTGCCAGATAACGATAATGCAAAATTCACCATCGAACCAGAAGTAGAAAAAGCGAAAGTTGAATATACCGACAATGACGGCACCAAAAAAACCGCTGAAGTTACTCGTGATAAAGATGGCAACCTCCAATCTAACGACCCGAATGTTAAAGTCGAAGGAAAAGATACCATCATCGTTCCTAACGAAAACACACAAGATGACACCCCAGTAAGCGTTGTCACAGAAGATCTTGCAGGTAACACCTCAGCACCTACAGTTGCAGGCACACCAGAAGAATTGCCAAACAACCCAGAGGACAAACTCAACCCACCAAAAGATCTTAAATTAGAAGCGACAGACACTCGCCAAGGTGGAGCAGACGACCGCACAGAGCCAAACCCAGATCACTTTGTCTTAACAGGCAATGTACCAGACGCACCAGCAGGTACTGAAATTGAAGTGACTGTTGATGGCGTAGTTGTTGGTAAAGGTAAAACAGACGATAAAGGCAACTTTGAAGTTGAATTTAATGACAAAGACAAAGTTAATGGAAGTGGCGAGCCAATCGACATCACCAAAGACAGCACATTAAAAGTGCAGGCGAAAGATCCGAAAAATCCAAATAACAACAGTGTTGAAGCACCAATAGCAGTTGCTGATGCGAATATTGTCAAAGCCGATAACACCGCACCAACAGTGGAACTTGCACCAACACCAAACGGTGCAGAAGTAACCCTTGACCCAAATGCGAACGTTGGCGATACCACAAAAGTAACCGTAGAAAAAGACGGTGAAAAAGTGGAACACGAATACAAAGTCAATGAAGACGGCAAGTGGAAACCAACAGATCCACAAAAATCACCGGCGGTAAACCCTGATGGCACAGTAACTATTGTTGCACCTCCGGGCAGCACCATTAGTGCAGAAACCGCAGATACCGCAGGCAACACTAACAAGCCACAACCAAAACCAAATGCGGAAGCAGGTGATTTACCAACTAATACGGTAAAAGTACCGGGTGAATCTGACCCAACACAACCTGTTGAGGTACCAAAAACAGCCACGCCAACTGCTGAAATCACCAAAGTTATTGACCAAGACAGCCCAGCAGATGGCAAAGCAGATGCTTACGAAGTAACAGGTAAAGTAGCAGGTGAGCCTATTGGAACGCCAGTTAAAGTGTACGATGAACAAGGTAAATTATTGGGTGAAGGCAAAACTACCGATAACGACGGTAACTACGTTATCAACCCAGTTGAAAAACCGGAAAATGGTGACAAACTTGTTGTTAAAGCAGAAAACCCTGCAAAACAACCGAGTGATGCTGTTGAACTCCCAACCTCAGATGTGGTAACGGACTTTGAAGACAAAACTGCCCCTGAAACACCAAGCGTAACCGCAAATGGTGCAGACGGTAGCGTAGATGTCTCTCTGCCGAAAAATGCCGTACCGGGTGATAAATTAGTAGTTAAACTTACCCCTGAAGGTAAAAATACTCCTGAAACGGTTACATTAACAAAACAACCTGATGGTTCTTGGAAAAGTGATAAACCAGAGCTTGTACCAGATGCAATTGACGGACAAGACAAAGTCACCATTCCAGAAAATGTGGTAAAAGATGGCTCAGAAGTGACCGC
>NZ_JBSIUP010000059.1:0-4388 GCF_053654055.1 Ursidibacter sp. B-7004-1
CTAAACGAACGACAAATCTTTCCCTCTCCCGCAAGCGGGCGAGGGGAATTGTGCAACTGCTACATAATACCGGTTTTTCGCAATATCGCCCAAAGAAAATCCCAGTTACTGACTGGGATTTTTTACTTAGAGATCTCGATCATCAACACCTACAAGTAAATAATTACCTTCAATATCTGCCAAACTTCTAAAGCCGATATTATAAATATCGCAGGCTTTGTTACGATTGATCGGGCGATAATCAAAATTATCGTGATGATGCCCGTGGAAAATCTTCCGAACGCCCATTTTACGAGCAAGTTGATTGATAGCCGCAAAGCCCTGTGGATGTGGTCTTGGTGCTTCGTGGGTAATTAAAATATCCGCCTTCTGATTTTCTAATCCTTCTACATCAGAAGGGAAAATTGAAGAACGATGGCGTAATGGTACTCCTCCACGCCAAATACGCTCTTGTGGGGAATATTGGCAATAATGAATTGGGTCAAAAAACATTGGTCTGTGTGGTGGCATCCAAATATGCCCACGAAATACGCCACCCAACCCAGCAATTCTTACGCCTTCAATTTCTGCTACTCGCCCGTGAAGGTTACGCTCTTTCCAAGCACTGCCCCAAATAGCATCGAAGGCTGCCACTGTTTTACTGTCGTGATTACCGTGAATAAACCAAATATCACAATGATGAGCAAGAGCATCTAACTCTGCTGTGGTCGTGAGTTGCAAATCGCCTAGAATGATAAGTGAAACATTCTGTCGCTCTTTTACAAAAGGATAAAGGTGGGCGTAACTTCCGTGTGGATCACCCGCAAAAAGTATTGTCATTTAATTCTCGTTATATTGCTTCAAAGTTAATGGGATTGGTTCATCATTCAAAATTGCTTCAACCACTTCTTTTGTTTGATTATAGCGATCTAAATAGCTTGGCGACTCAATTTCAATATAAGGCACATTATATTTCTCAAGTAACTTTTTCAATAGTTGTTGAAACCGCTGACGCTGTTTTGCAGAGCCTAAACTGCGTAAACCATCATCAACCCACTTAGTATTGTTAGATAGCAAGATAGTTACATCAAACGGGTATTCCTTGATCATCGAATCTAAAAATGGGTGAGCCTTACCTTCATATTGAATACAAAATGCTTGTGTCGTAATGTAGTCCGTATCAATAATGGCTACTTTATGAGCGTGTTTCATTGCATAATCGACATAACGCTTATGCCCTAATGCCATTTGCGGATAGTCAGAATATTGCATTGCTTGCTCATCACCACCTAGTTGCTCAAATACAAACTCTCGCCCATATTCCCAAGCAGATGTGGTATTAAACACATTGGCTAACTTGCTCACCAGTACACTTTTTCCACTACTTTCTCCTCCTAAAATCGCAATAGTTTTTACGAAGAAAGGACGGACTTCTTTCGGAATAAAACGCCAGTATTGGAATGGGTTATTCCGAATTTTAGTCGCGGATACATTAAAAGAGTTGCGTTCAGGATCAACCAAATATACTTCTAAATTCAAATATTTTTCGTAAGGCTCCTTATCTTGAACTTCACTACTAAATACAATACTCGGCTGAATGTTCTTCTCAACGAATAGAGCTTTTACACGCTCCGCCCAACCTTCCCAACCATTTGGATAACTCGGGATACCGTCTTCAATTAAGTGATGAATAAAAATCTGCTTTTGTTGATATTTAAAGATCTGTTGCATCCAACGCAAGCGATCTTCATTCGTTGGCATTCGTTTCATTTTACTATCGTTAAACAGCCGAATGTCTCGTTCGGTATCTGTACAGACAATAACGTGTAGCATATCAACCTTACTAAAGGCTTCATAAATCATATTGATATGCCCTGTATGTACAGGATAAAACTTTCCAAAAATTACGCCAATACGTTGGTTTTGTTCTTCTACAATGCCTAACGCCTTATGCAGAGCTTTTAATTTAGCCGCACTCGGATTTTTTATCTTCCCTGTTACTAACTGATTAAAGTAGGCTCGAGTTACATTAGCTTGCTCGCAAATATCATTTACCTTTAGTTTAAGCTGTTTGCGTTTTTGTTGAAGATAAGCAAAATTTGTCATCGGATTTCCCTCAAAATAGAGTTTGAATGATAGGGGAAATTCACTACTTTGTCATTGTTTTCCCTACAAAAAGACTCAAAAAACAGAATGAGAATTACCTAAGTAAGCGGTTACTTTTTAGAATTTTTTGCAAAAAAATGTATAGGGGCTTTCTACTTTTGCTAAGCAAGGTATAATCGCTCCCATTTTTACACATCAAGGGAAACAATGGCGTTACTGATCACTCACAAATGCACGAATTGCGATATGTGCGAGCCCGAATGTCCGAATCAGGCAATATCAATGGGCGATGAAATTTATGTGATTGACCCCGATCTCTGCACGGAATGTGTCGGGCATTATGAAATCCCTACTTGCCAGAAAGTTTGCCCAATCAACAACTGTATTATCACCGATCCTGATCATATCGAAACCAATGAGCAACTTTGGGAGCGTTTTGTAATGATCCATCACGCAGATCAACTATAATAAGTCGCCTGCAAAATAGGCGACATTAAATTTGAAAAATATCTGAAGAAAAGTACCGCTTACTAGGTTGGTTAGCCAACTACTCCGCTAATGCTTGACGCTGTGCTACAAAAAGCTGCTCACAACCACCTTTAGCTAAATCAAGTAAAATGCATAATTCCGAATGACTAAATGGTTCACCTTCGGCTGTACCCTGTACTTCAACGAACCTACCGTCTTCCACCATTACTACATTCATATCTGTTTCAGCATTTGAGTCTTCAACATACTCTAAATCACATACGGCTTCGCCTGCTACAATCCCTACTGAAATTGCAGAAACTAATCCTTTTAGTGGGTTTTGTTTAAGTGTACCCTCTGCGATTAATTTATTGATCGCATCGTGTAGTGCCACACAAGCCCCTGTAATAGATGCTGTGCGTGTGCCACCATCGGCTTGGATAACATCACAATCCACAGTAATGGTACGCTCACCTAAGGCTTTTAAATCCACAATTGCACGTAACGAGCGAGCAATTAAACGTTGAATTTCCATTGTACGCCCACCTTGTTTGCCTTTCGCAGCTTCTCGTTGAGTGCGACTATGCGTTGCTCTCGGTAACATTCCATATTCTGCAGTTACCCAACCTTGCTGTTGCCCTTTTAAAAAACGAGGAACAGTATCTTCAATAGTGGCATTACATAGTACTTTTGTTTCTCCAAATTCAATTAACACTGAACCTTCTGCATAGCGTGTGTAATGGCGAGTAATGTTAATCGGGCGAGTTTGAATGTTAGGGCGATTATTCGGACGCATAATAATTCCTTTGTTAAGATAAAATTTTCCCTATTTTAGCAGAATAACCAGTACAATATGCCAAATTTTACCAACCAAGAGAGATGTATATGATTTATAGTATGACCGCTTTTTCACATTTGGAGTTGAAAAAAGAGTGGGGAAATGCAGTATGGGAAATTCGTTCGGTCAATCAACGTTTTTTAGAAACTTATTTCCGTTTACCCGAAGCCTTTCGAAATTTAGAAATGACCCTAAGAGAACGTTTACGTTCGTCTTTAACTCGTGGAAAAGTAGAATGTAGCCTACGAATTGAACTAAACAATAACCAAAACAATGGGTTATCTCTAAATCAAGAATATGCTAAACAAGTTATTAGCTCATTACAATGGCTTAAAGAGACTGCCAATGAAGGGGAAATTAACCTTGTAGATATTCTACGTTTCCCAGGTGTAGTAGATGTACAAAATCAAGATCTTGACCAAATTTCACAGGACTTATTAGCTAGTTTTGAACAAATTTTATCTGACTTTATTGCTATGCGTGGGCGTGAAGGTGAAAACTTACAGCAGCTAATTCAACTGCGTTTAGATGCGATTGCAGAAGAAGCAAGTAAAGTTCAAGCACAAATGCCAACTATCCTACAATGGCAAAAAGAACGTTTACAACAACGTTTTGATGAATTAAACCTACAAATTGATCCGCTACGATTAGAACAGGAAATGGTGCTTCTTGCCCAGCGTGTAGATGTTGCCGAAGAACTCGATCGCTTACAGCTACACGTTAAAGAAACGACATCTATTTTAAAGAAAGGTGGTGCAGTAGGACGTAAACTTGATTTTATGATGCAAGAGCTCAATCGTGAAGCGAATACATTAGCATCAAAATCAATCAATGCTGATGTGACTAACTCTGCTGTTGAATTAAAAGTATTAATTGAGCAAATGCGTGAACAAATTCAAAATTTGGAATAGTAATTCACAACCAAAGAGAAACTGAACATAATAAAAAGGTGTAATGGACAAAATGGTTGCTAAAAAGTGCGTTAAGACCTTATAGT
>NZ_JBSIUP010000060.1:0-3857 GCF_053654055.1 Ursidibacter sp. B-7004-1
TATCCCATCGTTATGCATAATAAAAATTGTTATGTTTTAATATATAAATCTGAAGTTTACATATATTTATATTCAAGAACGAATTATCCATATTGAGGGGAAGTTTGCACTATTTAGGTCAGTTTTATCAGCTAACCTTAATGGTGCTAGAGTTATTTGGAAATTAGCATATCTTTCAAAATAGATACAATATTTTCAATGGTCTAAGATAAAACTCTGTTTTATCTTTATAAATAAAATCATTACTTAGTTTGCATTAGGAGTAAATTAAAAATGAATAAAATATATCGCTTAAAGTTTAGTAAGCGTTTAAATCAGCTTGTGGTTGTGTCGGAAATTACCACAGGTCACGATAAGAATAGTGGAAGTTCACAATCAGTTGATGTGAACAGCGTAGCAGAAACAACCAAAGGAAGCGGTTTATTGAAAATAAAACCGCTTTCCGCATTATTATCGCTTTTCACTTTAGGTTTTGCAGCCCCAACCTTCGCTTCAGGCCTACAAGGAATGGACGTAGTAAGCGGTACGGCAACGATGACAGTGAATGGTAAAAACACCACCATCACCAACAGCCCTGATGCCATCATCAACTGGAAACAGTTCAACATCAACCAAGACGAATTAGTTCGTTTCGTCCAAGAAAGCTCAAACTCTGCCGTTTTCAACCGAGTAACGTCAGACCAAGTATCACAATTAAAAGGTACGCTAAGCTCAAACGGTCAAGTATTCTTAATCAACCCGAACGGTATCTTCTTCGGTAAAGACAGCGTGATTGACACCGCAGGCTTTGTGGCATCGACATTGAACATCGCAGACGAAGACATCAAACGTGGCAACCTCGCCTTTGCTCAAGCCAAAGACAAAGCAATGGCAGAAATCGTCAATAACGGCTTAATCACCGTATCACCAAATGGCACCGTTGCCTTGGTCGGTGGTTCTGTGAAAAACAACGGCATCATCAAAGCCGAAAACGGCAACATTTTCTTGCAAGCTGGTCAAAAGATCACCATCAGCGACCTTGCCAACCCAACCATCACCTACAGCGTATCAGCGCCTGAAAACGAAGCGGTCAACTTAGGCGAAATTTTTGCAAAAGGCGGCAAAATCAACATCTCAGCAGGTAATGTGAAAAACCGTGGCGTATTAAATGCCGACAGCATTCAAAACAAAAACGGCAAAATCGTCCTTTCAGCCAAACAAGGCACAGCTGACGTAGGTGGCAAAATCAGCCTAAACGGTGGCACCATCAGCGGTGGTTCACTCAAAATCACAGGCGATAAAGTCGTTATCCAAAGCGATGCCAAATTTGAACTGACTGGTAAAAACGGCGGTACCGTTTATATCGGCGGTGATGAGCGTGGTCAAGGCAAAAACGGCATTCAATTAGCCAAAGAAACCCACATCAAAAAAGGTGCAACCATTGACGCATCAGCCACCGAAAACGGCGATGGCGGTCGTGTAGTCGTTTGGGGTGATCACGCTCAAATCGATGGTACCATCACAGCAAAAGGTGGTAAAAAGTCAGGTAACGGCGGCTTCATTGAAACTTCAGGTCACTACCTAGGTGTATCAAAAACTGCCAAAATTGACGCCAGTGCAGCTAACGGTAAAAACGGCTTGTGGTTGCTTGACCCTTATAACGTACGAATTGTGGCGGGTCCTCAACCTGCACAATCCAATATAAGCACCAGCCCACTAAAAGTAACTGGTGAAAATGCGGTTATCCATAACACCACGCTTGAAGCGGCATTGGGTACTCAAGGTACAGACGTTCTTATCCAAACCTTTGACCCAACTAATCCTAGTGCAGGAAATGAAGAGGGGACGATTACCGTTGAAGCAGACATCGTGAAAAATGGCGGCGGAGACAACAAATTAACCTTTGAATCAAACTCTACTTTCACTTTAAATAGTGGCAAAACCATTGAATCAAAACTAGGTGCATTAAATCTAAACATCACTTCAGGTAAAAATGCCGTTATCGATGGTAATATTAAAACTAATGGTGGTAACTTTGATTTAACTTCATATGGCTTAACTACCAATAATGCCAATATTGATCTATCAGATGTGAAGGGCGGATCCGAAGTTGGTACCTTTAATGTTGATGTAAAAAATGCAGGACACAGTAGTTTCTATAACAGCAATATTACTTTGACCGACTCTACCTTCAAAGGCAAAGGCAATATTCGTACTAATACATTACTGACAAATAATGACGACAGTCGCTTAAAACGCCCTTTGGAACTTAACAATGCCACATTTATCGTTCCTAATGCAGACGATACTTTGACAGTTCAGTCGGATTATCAAACTAGAGGTAAAGATAATGCCACCCAATTCCAGCGTAATATTGCTGGTGTGCAAATCCAAAAAATGATCGCAGAAGGTGCTGGTACTGTGAATGTGCTGGGCATTGCTCAACAAGGTCAGACCAAAGGCATCCAAATTAAACAAAACGGTGAAGTTACAGCCAAAGGCGATGTTAAGCTAAATATCACAGGTAGATACAATCCTTATGGTGACTTCGGTGCTGTTACGCAGATCGGTGCTGGTGCCGTCATCAATGCTGAGGATAACAGTAATATTGAAGTTGGAGCTCGTAGAGGTGCATTTGCATCGCAAGGTGATTTGACCTTGAGAGGTAACAATATTACCTTAGTATCGGCTGCTGAACCTCCATACGGATACGGTCCCGTTTATGGCTTGAAGTTGGATGCTGGCACAGTTACCGTTGATGCCAAGAACGTCAATATTACAGGGATTAACCATAAAGCTGTAAGTAGACAATACAATGATAGACAGGCATTGACTTTGGGTAATATGGTCATTGAAAGAGGTAACGTAAATGTTACTACTAATGCCGACGTATCGCTCAAAGGTAATTCTATTATTCAAAAGAATGCAAGTAATCTAAAAATTGCTCCTGCTGGTACTTTGTATACCACTAAGGAAGTAACCTTTAATGGTACCAATTCAGGTTCAACCCTGACTTTGGCTCCTCGTGCGATCAACTCAGGTGATTATGAAGCAATCGCAGCACTTAGTGCTGGTGTAGCTCTGACTCCACAAAATTATCCATTGGCAGGTCCTGTAAACATCGAAAACTACACCGATGCGAAGATCGACATCACTTCTACCCTTGCTGATGCCAAATATAACGGTATCTTTGGTGGAGAAGGTGTAAACTTCAAAAACAACACTGCAGACGGTATCACTTCTAACCAAGGTGCAACCATCAATGCTCCAGTGAGTTTTGATGATGATGGTAGCATCACTGCTGCTGGCACTTTAGACATCAAAAAAGAAGTGAAAGCTGGCACAGAGCTGACAGTAAACGCACCAACTACCAACGTAGAAAACGGCGGTAAATTGACTGCTGCTGATAAAGTAACCACCACTGGTAACGATCTGAACGTTAAAGAAGGTGGCGAAATTACCGTAACGGCTGCAGACGGTAAAGTCAGCATTGACAATACTGGTAACGTGAATAATGCCGGTAACATCACATCGCCTACAGGCACTGTAACCGTTACGAATGCTAACAGCCTAACCAACTCAGGCAACATCACCGCAAGCAAAGATGTGGAAGTAAACGCCAAGAATGTCAATAACTCAGGCGAAATCACTTCAAGCACTGCTAAAGTCGTGATTCAAGCGGTAGAAGCGGTAACCAACACTGGTAATATCACTGCCAAAACTGATGCAGAAATCACTGCCAAAAACGCAACCCTTGGCGGTAATGTAAAAGCTGAAAACAAAGTCGCTGTCGATGTCGCTGAAACAGCCACCATCAACGGCAATGTATCAGGTAACGCAGGCGTAACCACCACAGGTAAAAACTTAGTTGTTGATGC
>NZ_JBSIUP010000061.1:0-3841 GCF_053654055.1 Ursidibacter sp. B-7004-1
TATAAGTACTTTTCCCACAAAAGACGAAATCACGCCCATTTTTTCACATAATGCACGCTGAGAAAGTTGCAATTCGATACGTCGCTTAATAAAGAGCTGCCTTAACCAAATATGCTGTTCTGAATGAATTGATAATCTTAAGTTTTTTATTACACCTATTTTAGGCGCAAGTCATAATTGAACCTGTTTTAGGTTCATTTGTTTAACTAAGGAGATTAAAATGGAAAATAAAACAAAATCGTCTGGTTTAGTAGCTGGTGTTATCGCTTGTGTATTAGCAGTATTAGGTATTTTATTTCTAGGCATTGTATTTATTCCGCTTGCTGCAATTACTGCCACTATTGGTAGCGTGACTGCAATAAAACATAAAAATCTTGCAGGTATAGGCGTAAATATCTTTGCTTGGTTATTAACACTAGTAGGTCTATTTACATCACCGATTTTATTAGCTGCAATCGGTTTGGGTGGTATTGGTCTATCACAATAAACCTAACAAAGTAGAGGGAATGAAAAAGTGGTTGTTTTGCCTAACTGTGTTTGGATTAACAGCGTGTTCCGAAAAAGATAAGGAATACTATTTATCCCACATTGAGAAAGCACAAAAGAAAGTGCAGCAATGTAGACAAAAGCAGGAAAAGCATTCTTTGCTAACAATAAAGTGTAGAAGATCACTCCCAATCTGACAGATATCTAGTTTCTAAATGGAGACTGCCAGATTTGGTTTGATCTTCTACAAATAAAAAGAGTTGCTAACAACATAAGAAAAATATTATTAGCAACTATTTTGTCCATTACACCGAATTAAATCAGTCTAACTTTTTAGGGTAGATTATATGAAATTAGCTCTTAATTGAATACGGTCACAATAATAAGCTTTCTTAAGCCTCAATCCCCTCAAATAATAGAGTACTGAGATAACGCTCAGAAGCTGATGGTAAGATCACCACAACGGTTTTATCTGCAAATTCAGGTGATTTTGCTAAACGATCTGCTGCCGCTACTGCCGCACCTGATGAGATACCAACTAAGATCCCTTCTTCAGCAAGAACTCGGCGAGCCGTTTCAATCGCAGTTTCACTATCAACCTGTTCAACTCGGTCAATTAGGCTTAAATCGAGGTTCTTAGGAATAAAGCCAGCTCCAATACCTTGAATTTTATGAGGGCCTGGTTTAACTTCTTCACCATTTAAGGTTTGTGTAATGACTGGAGATTCTTTCGGCTCAACAGCAACACTCACAATTTGTTTGCCTTTTTGTTGTTTAATATAACGGCTAACCCCTGTGATAGTACCACCTGTACCAACACCAGCGACAAATACATCAACATTCCCTTCCGTTGCGTCCCAAATTTCAGGACCTGTTGTCTGTTCGTGAATAGCAGGGTTTGCTGGGTTCTCAAACTGTTTGAGCATCACATAACGGTTTGGATCGCTCGCCAAAATCTCTTCTGCTTTAGCAATCGCCCCCTTCATTCCTTTTGCCCCTTCAGTCAGTACTAAAGTTGCCCCTAGACCACGCAATAAACGGCGGCGTTCAATACTCATTGTCTCAGGCATTGTTAATGTTAATTTATAACCACGAGCAGCGGCTACATAGGCTAATGCAATTCCTGTATTACCACTTGTTGCATCAATAATTTCTTTATCTTTAGTTAAAATGCCATCTTTTTCCGCTTGCCATACCATATTTGCACCAATACGGCATTTCACACTAAAACTTGGGTTACGAGCTTCCACTTTTGCTAAAAGGTTACCGTTATGCCCGAAATTTTTTAAGCGAACAAGGGGGGTGTTACCAATCGTTTCTGAGTTGTCTGCATAAATAGTCATAATCATTTCCTTCTTTATTAAAGCGTTGTTGAGTTGCACACAGAATACTGATTTCTTATAAAAAGTTAAGGAAACATTAGGTATTTTATATAACCATAGGTAATAACAATTTAGTTGTAAGATATATTTTGCAAAATATTAGACTAATCTTACCGCTTGCAAGGCGGCATCTTTTCGGTATAGTACGCATTTTATCAGCCCAGTTTACTTAAAATGAAAAAAACACAAACCAATAAGAACCGCAAACTTAATCAGCTGATTTTTTTAATCATTATTGTCATTTTTGCCATCTTTACTTGGCGAAATAATGAAAAGAAGTCCGTAACACCTAGTCCCAATACACAGCCCCAACAATCATTACCTAACGATTTGGGACAATATGATACCGTAATGGCAAATGATCATTTAGGGCAAAATCATAACGCACCTGTTGATTACTATATGCTTGCTCTCTCTTGGTCACCTGAATTTTGCGATCTACAAAAGCAGAAAAACAGCGGGAATGTTCCAAAACATTTGCAATATCAATGTAATGATAAAGCCCAATTTGGCTGGGTTATTCACGGTTTATGGCCACAAAATGCACAATCCAAATCGCCTGCCGACCACCCTCGTTTTTGTAAAGGCGACTTAGCAAAGCTGCCTGAAACGCTGATTAAACAGTATTTACCAGAATCACCAGGAGCCTCTCTCTTGCAAGGACAATGGGAAAAGCACGGTGCTTGTGCTTTTAATGATGCCGAAAGCTATTTTGCTAAACAACGTGAGTTATTCCGTAGCTTGAACTTGCCCGCACAAGATTTATCGCGTAAAGAGTTATTCCAGTGGATGAAAAAGTACAATCCACAGCTTAAAAACGCTTATTTAGGGGCAAGTAAAAATGAGCTATATATCTGTTATGACAAACATTGGTCGGTAATGGATTGCCCACGTTAATGATGTCAATTCGTCATTTAAAAATGCAAGTCCAACGCCAGCTAAAGCGAGATTTGGATAAGGCAAACTGCTACTTCAATAAAAGTTTTCTGCCCCCAATTGTCAATTATGACGTTAAAGGAATGAAAGCAGGCGTTGCCTATCTACAACTAAATGAGATCCGCCTAAATCCGATTTTGCTACAAGAAAATGGCGACACATTTATACAACAAGTTGTGCCACACGAACTGGCACATTTACTGGTTTATCAACAATTCGGGCGTGTTTCCCCCCACGGGAAAGAGTGGAAAATGGTAATGGAAACTGTATTAGGCGTTCCTGCTGAAACCTACCACTGCTTTGATACAACTAGTGTGCAAGGAGAACGGTTTAGCTACCGTTGTGAGTGCCAAACACATCAACTCTCTATCCGCAGACATAATGCAATCTTGCGACAAAACCGCCAGTATTTATGCCGAAAATGTAAGAAAGTATTGGTTTTTGTAGAGGTGTCAACACACAATTTATACTAAAATATTGTTTTTGTTTAACAATACTGTGTTTTTCATTGTGTGTTATGAATCTATCTCAAGCCAATTTACTGCATGCTTAAGTAATTCATTAAAAGATAAAATACCTGAGTAGCCAGTGAAAGAATTGCTGCTAGATTCAATTCTTAATCAATAATCTTCCGTGTCTATGGAATTTGTAATGTGTAAAATTCCCTTGTTATTCTCCCCAGTAATTTTTATACACCATCCTAGATTATCTATATTACCTAAAGATAATCCATAAGAGTGTTCCCAAACGCCATCACATTTTGATTGATACCAAGTGTTTATGAGAGTTAAAAAATTTTCCATTTCATTGTTCCTTTTCATTTTATTATTTATTAGTAAATCTCTCTTATCTTTTATTTTATAACCCATTTCTAGGGAGGTATAGAGTTAGTGAAAATATGGTTTTTCACTAATCCTTTTTGATAAAATACTGAGGGAAATATTTGAACGGAATGATACAGAATCGAAACTAGAAATTTCTATATTAACTTTAGGAAGGTTACATTCTACACTGAATTATTTTTTGAAATTGAATTC
>NZ_JBSIUP010000062.1:0-3810 GCF_053654055.1 Ursidibacter sp. B-7004-1
ATTTTAGCTATTGGAGCTGTTGATTACTTCAAACTTCCAACCATATCTTCAGGACGAACCCATTCATCAAATTGTTCTGCAGTAACTAATCCTAAGTTAATGGCCTCTTCTTTAAGTGTAGTACCATTTTTATGTGCTGTTTTAGCAATTTTCGCTGCATTTTCATAACCAATGTGGGTATTTAATGCAGTAACAAGCATTAGTGATTGATCTAATTGTTGTTTAATGCGTGGGTGGTTCGGTTCAATACCAATAGCACAATGTTCATCAAATGAAACACACGCATCTGCCAATAGTTGTGCAGATTGTAAGAAGTTATATGCCATAACTGGCTTATATACATTTAATTGGAAATGACCTTGTGTGCCTGCAAATGAGATCGTAACGTCATTACCTAGTACCTGAGCACAAACCATTGTCATTGCTTCACATTGAGTTGGATTTACTT
This sequence comes from Ursidibacter sp. B-7004-1, assembly GCF_053654055.1. Taxonomy (NCBI): domain Bacteria; kingdom Pseudomonadati; phylum Pseudomonadota; class Gammaproteobacteria; order Pasteurellales; family Pasteurellaceae; genus Ursidibacter; species Ursidibacter sp. B-7004-1. The sequence goes on from NZ_JBSIUP010000062.1 coordinate 449, forward strand.
TACCAGGCATAATTGATGAACCAGGTTCATTTTCAGGAATTAAAATCTCACCAATACCAGAGCGAGGGCCTGATGCTAATAAACGTACATCGTTGGCAATTTTGTAGAGAGAGACTGCAAGCTGTTTTAATGCACCGTGGGTTTCAACAATTGCATCGTGAGTTGCGAGTGCTTCAAATTTATTTTGTGCAGTAACAAAAGGTAATCCTGTAAATTTAGCAATATAGTCAGCCACTTTTACATCATAACCTTTCGGTGTGTTTAAACCTGTACCAACAGCTGTACCCCCTAAAGCGAGTTCAGCGAGGTGTGGTAAGGTATTTTCAAGTGCTTTAATACCGAATGCGAGTTGTGCTGCATAAGCTGAAAACTCTTGACCTAATGTGAGTGGTGTTGCGTCCATTAAGTGAGTGCGTCCGATTTTAACGACATCTTTAAAGGCTTCAGCCTTTTCTGCTAGGGTTTTTTGTAAGCGTTTAACGCAAGGAAGCGTATGTTCTACGACTTTTTTATATGCGGCAATGTGCATTGCGGTTGGGTAGGTATCATTTGAAGATTGTGATTTATTCACATCATCATTCGGGTGGATAATGGATTTTTCACCTAGTTTTCCCCCATTTAAAACGTGAGCACGGTTTGCCACAACTTCATTCACATTCATATTTGATTGTGTGCCTGAACCAGTTTGCCAAATTACTAATGGAAATTCATCATCTAACTTATTTGCTAAAATTTCATCACAAGCGGTTGCAATTAAATCACGTTTTTCAACGGGTAGAACGTCTAAATCGTGGTTTGCATAGGCAGCTGCTTTTTTTAAGTAGCCAAACGCTTCAATAATTTCAGCTGGCATTGAGCCTTCAGGACCGATTTTAAAGTTATTACGAGAACGTTCAGTTTGTGCAGCCCAGTAACGATCTGCTGGTACTTTCACTTCGCCCATTGTGTCTTTTTCAATACGGAATTCCATAATTTCTCCTAAAAGTCATAGTTAAATGTTACGAGTAAACTAGAAAATAGTAGCATTGAGCGTAGAAGAAAGGAATGCTGAATCCGCATACCTTTCATATTTTTATCTATTTTGTGATATGGATCATAATTTTGACTGGTTTGATAGAACTGTCAAAATGAAGAGCTTAGTATATCGACTTTATAGCCACCCTTTCCGTTTAAAATACAGATAAGGGGTAGCGGCAGCACAGATCATTAAGCCGATTGCCATTGGGTACCCATATTGGAAATCCAGCTCGGGCATAAACTTAAAGTTCATTCCATAAGTTGATGCAACAAGTGTTGCTGGTAGGAACATTACTGAAACCAGTGAGAAGAATTTCATTATTCGGTTCTGTTCAATATTGATGAAACCCATTGCGGCTTGCATTAGGAAGTTTACCTTTTGGAATAAGGATTCATTATGCGGTTGAAGTGATTCAATATCTCGCATAATGTCGCGTGCCTGTTCTAGCTGGTTATTTGGTAAACGTGTTTTGCGTAATAAAAAGCTCAAGGCACGTTGTGTATCCATCAAACATAAACGTACTTTGGAACTCATATCTTCCAACTCTGTTAGATCCGATAGTGCATCATCAAATTCAGTACCGTTTCTTTTCTCTTTTTCGCTTTTATCTTGAGTGCTTAATACGACTCGGCTTAGTTTTTCTAAATCTGCATAGATATTTTCAATGACGTCCGCTAATTGCTCGATTTTAGTTTCAAATAAATCAAGTAATAATTCATAAGCGTTGCCATCAATCATTTTTTCTCGGCGTGAACGCATTCGGTATAAGCGAAAAGCAGGTAGATCTCGGTCTCGTAAGGTAAATAAACGTCCATCGCGAATGGTAAAACCAACGGTTGCAATATCTGCATAGTCATCATCATCTAAGCAGTAAAAGAATGAGTGAAGATGTAATCCATCCTCGTCTTCAAAAAAACGAGCAGAGGCTTCTAGATCTTCTAATTCTCGTTCTTCGGCAAGGGTTTGATCTAAACGTTTTTCGAGAACTGTACGCTCTTCATCACTTGGATCAACTAAGTCTATCCAAATAGCGTCGTTTAAGGTGTTTGGGTTGGTTTCATCAACGCTGATTAGGCGATCGTTATTTAACGAAAAAGCTCTGATCATTTCATACTCCTAATAAATGGTATGAGGCGATGAACACAAATGAACAAAAATAAGATACTGAACAGACCGACTCTCGTCGGCAAAAGGAACTTTGGACGAGGGGAAATTAACAAACTGATGAGTATCGACTGTGACTGTCCAAAATGCTGTATCCTCAAGGTGAAAAAAACGGGCGAATGGTAACGATTTAGCCCTTAGTCGTCAAGAAATTATCTGAATAAGCGGTAGGATTTGTTATAAATTTTGCAAAAGATTTACGAAATCTTACCGCTAGTCGTTATATTACTTCACATATTGAATAAGAGCAGAAATATTTTGTGCAAATTGTTCATTTTTTGCCATTTCAACAATTTCTTGGTGAGAATACAGTTCTCGAGGGTAAACCGCAACAATACTAGTATCGCCTTTTTGTAAGAAATTATGTTCGCCAAAATCGGTATAGCGTGTTGCTCCGATACTAATAACCGCTTTGGTTGGGTAATCTGCTTGTTGTAGCAGTTCGGCAATATGGTTCATTGGGCCTTCATCAGGTTGATTATTCATTCTATCTATAATCCAATCTAATAATTTTTGATGAAAATAACTATAACCAACGGTTGGACTATCAACACCATACTCATTTAGCTCACCGTTACGTTTATGAAAGCAAGCGATATTGTAATTATCTAAGCTCCCACCTTGATTAAAATGATCTAATGCAATAAATGTGTTGGAAAGTCCCTTAGAATTTTCTCCCCAATTTTTCTTCTCACAAATCTTACGAGCATTTGGTCGGCGAATGGAGCAATCATTGTAAGCAGTAAAATGTGTTGGCGTTAGTGCAATAACCTTTTTATCTGAATACTTAATATCGCAAATCAATGCAACTTCAGGTTCGATTTGTAAGTTATCCGCATCATTGGGAAAGGTAATAGTGTCAGCTGACAAAGGATAAGTCGCAAGAAAGCGGTAGGTTTCAGATAATGTTTTGCTAGGAACATAAAATGGGAAGATTGCTTTAGGTTGAATAGCTTCAATGGTTTTTACTTGTAAAAAATCAGCTGCTTCTCCAGCTTGTTCTAAATGCCCTGCAAAGTTGCCTGCAACGCCGAGTCCGATGAAATGTTGGTTTTGCATAAAAATTCCTTGTTAATTTAAGTTAAGAAAAAAGTAGTTGCATAATACTGCGAATTGAATAAATAACATAGAATTATAAATAATCATTTTGTTGTGTTTTTCATCAAGCGGTCATTTTTTT
>NZ_JBSIUP010000063.1:0-3758 GCF_053654055.1 Ursidibacter sp. B-7004-1
TTAAAAGGAGGAACAATCACCTCTACAGAAAAAGCTGAACAGGAAGGAAAAAATCAATTCATAACAAATACGCTGACTTCTGAAGATATACAAAATCATTCGGAGTACTCTGCAAAAGGTTTTGGTTTGAATGGAGGTTTTAGTGTGAGCGGCGGCGAAGCTCCAAAAGATATTGCAGGAGTGAAACTTCAAGAGATTGGTAAGAACCACAAAGACGGTTCATCCAAAGTTGAGATGGGTGGCGTTGCTGGAGTTGGTTCACAAGGTAACTGGGGAGTTGCAAAACTGGCAACCGCACTATTAGGACAGGTAAGTGATAAAGGTAGTGATAGCGGTATTACGACAGCCTCAATCAATACTAAAAATATTACGATTCGAGATGAACAAACCCAACAGAAATTAACGGGAAAAACGGTGGAAGAAACAGTAAAAGAAATCAATAAAGCTAATATTCATCAGCAGGTCAATAAAGTGGATATTGAACAAATAAAGGGAGATTTGGAGCGAGATTTAACAACAGCAACGAATTTTGTGAAGAATATTCATGATATTGGTGATGACATTTACTACAACATAGAGAAAAAGGAAGGTAATATTTTTGTGAAAGAAAAACGAGCAAAAGATTGTGAAAGTATTGATTGCATTAAAATATCTGAATTAGATGTAGAAACCTTAGAGGTTCCTAAAACTAAAGAAGATGCTAAAAAACTTGCTCGAATGTATGCTCACGGTATTTTTAATATTGATGATCAAGATAGGTTACAAGGTGCTATTCAATATGGTGGTGAAGATTATTTAGAAAATGATGTTTTAGTTGTCCAAAAAGAATATGCATCTATTGCGACAGAATTAGGTTTTACCGTATTTGAGCGACTTAGAGCGGGTATAGATGCCCCTGCTATTTTTGGTGCTTCCAATGCAAGCCGAGAACAAGCAAAAATTTGGGGATTATTGGAAGAATATAACCGAAACAACCCAAATGCACAGGTGGATTTAAAACATCTTTCGCATAGTTTAGGGGTGTCTAGTACCAAAAACGCAATGAACTGGGCGAGTTATAAAGGAATGCAGCTTAATAATACGACATTGAAGGCAAATACTGTTGGCACTTCTTACCCAATGACAAATAAAACAATTGGAGGGATGTTGTCCTTAGGTTTATATGATAAAGGTTATGTAGAAAAAGCGAGTGGGGTATTTAGAGATGGAAAAGTGGAGTATGCAGTAGCACCTAGAGATATTGTTGGTACAGGTTTAAGCTTGCCATGGATTCCGGGAGCATTCAGTTTAGGGATTGGTAATACAAACACAACAGGGAGTAATACAACAGGAATTCCATTATGGGGAATTTTTGCTGGAGATCATACTAAGGCTTATTATAAAGATGAGAGAGTAATTGATTTTTTAAACCCTAGCAACGGGGAAAAAAGCGATAGAAATAGGAAAGAGATAATTAATTATCAGCAAAAAATTTGGGGACAAATAGGACCTAAAACAAAAACAATTGAGTTCAATAATAAACCAGTAATAAAAGATGGGGAGAATGAATAATGAAAAAGTTATTAATCATATTATTCCCTTTAGCAATGTCAGGTTGTTATTTAGCTAATGGCTCTCCGAATTCTACTGAATTTTGGATTAAAGATGGTAAACGTATTTCTTATGAGGAGAAACAATTTTGTTTTGAAAAAAACAAATCAAAATTAAAGAAAAAAGATAAAGAGCGGTTTGAATATCTAAAAAATCGTTATGAGAGATTAGGATATTCAAATGATGGCTTTTCAATAATGAGAACAGAGTATCCAAATGAATATCAGGAATATCTTTATCTAAGTGGACTTATACCGTCTAATGCTCACTGTTATTATGAATTGGGGTATAGATTTAGACCTCCAATATATTGGTGTCTGGCTCAAGATGGAGATAATACGAGAATATGTACGGAGAATATGAAGTATCGAAATTAGCTATGAGCATTAACTAATACAGTAGGCGGTAAACCAACTGAAGGGGTAATTGCAGGGGCGGCTTCACCTTATATTAACGAGCAAATCAAAAAAGCCACGGAAAACCACCCTGAACTCAATATTCCAGCCCATATGATTTGGGGAGCGATTGAAGCCGAGTTGAACGGTGGTAACGCAATAAATGGAGCGGTTGCGGCAGGTATTGGCGAAGCGGGAGCATACTATCTCACAAAAGCTCTTTACAACAAGGATAATCCTGAAACCTTGACAGAAGAGCAAAAGAAAAGCATTGCAGACTTGAGTAAAGTGGCAGGTGGTGTTGCAGCGGGGTTAAGCTCAGCGACAACAGGCGGCAACTCACTTGCGATTGCAAGCAGTGTAGGCGATGGAATGGGGATTGCGGAAAATGCGGTGGAGAATAATTTCTTAAGTGAAGCTTCTCGCCAACGCTTTAATGAGTTAATTATTAAACGCTCAAGTGGCAAAGAATTAACAGAAAAAGAAAAATTCGAAATTTTAGAGTTAGCTTATTTTGATCAAAGAAGTGATGTTTTAGCTAGAAAATATCAAAGAGGAGAAAAACTTACTCCGTTAGAAAAACTGGATTTAGATCGATTTGTAGAACGTTTCATAAATGAAACTGTTAGTGGTCGGACAGATTTTGGTCGAGGAGAAAAATATACTTCGGGAGCGGATGTCGCTGTTGCCAACTTAATATTGGGAGAGAAATATCTCAATAATATCGGTTATAAACCTAACTACAGTTATCCTTATGTATTAGGGCATACAGGAGAATGGCGAAATAAATCAGATTGGAAAACAGATGAAACAATTTATCGAGAAGTTTTCAATGAACTGAATAATCGTCCAAATCTTCCACAAACGTGGCAAGAACTCGTGCAAGAAATGCAAAATGCGGTGGTTGCTAAAGGAAGGAGTGGGGTTCCAAATGCGACTAATTTCTCAATAAGAGTGCCTAAAAAGATTATAGGGAAAGATCAGGTTGTTATTACTCATACAAATGGATATGAAACCCAAAAAGTGGATCTTGCAGGCTTGAGAATGGAAATCTCTAAGCAAAACAAACATATAGTAGATACAAATGAATATAAAGTGGCACTTGCTAACGGTGAATTTAAAAGTACTATTACTGTAAATTTAGATTCATTAAAAGGGTATGTTGGAACGGGACAACAAGTTGGAAAAAATAAAGTTGGAATACCAGGTTCAAAAGAGCGTGTGAATTTCAACAAAGTTATAGGTAATTATTTTGATCAAGAGACTGGTAAGTATAGTCCAACAACTATGGGAATTATTCATTATAGTAAAAATGGATATCATGTTGTACCAGCTAAGCCAGAGAATGGAAATTAAATATATGTACGAAAAAATAATAAGGTTAAGACTATCTGCTCAAGCAGCTTTAATCGGTAGGATAACAAGTGATGTAAGAGGAGTTTATGTAAAAATAGATAGCCATAATATATTTCTATGTGTTGTTATTGACAAAAAAAGCAGCTATTGGGAAGAGATTATTTATGAGATCGGCACAGCTATTATAGCTGATTTTGATAGTGAATATACTATTGATGAAGAGCTAATTATTTTGCAATATTCTGCAGCCTTAGATTTTAAAGGATGGGTGTGTGTCTATAAACGTTATGAGTAAATATAATGTCCATGATAACGCCCTTGTTCACACGGGTGTTATTGGATTCTTACAAGCGGTTTAATATGTTCAATTTTTTGCAAAAGATTGTTTTGACACGAGTTTGAAAACTCGCGCCATCG
>NZ_JBSIUP010000064.1:0-3245 GCF_053654055.1 Ursidibacter sp. B-7004-1
GAGAAACCTTGTTTTATAAGGTTTCTCTTTGATTTTTATGATGTATTTTTTCAGAATTTATGTATATGGAATTTAAAAAGGAATATCATCATCAAAGTTATTTAATGCAGGTTCTGCTTGTGGAGCAGGTTTAGCCTGTTGCGGTTGAGCTTTGGGTGTATTGTTGCTTTGATTTTGAGCATAGCCGCCATTCATTCCACCTTGGTTGTAGTTATTTGATGGTACTGATTGTTGCTCCCAACCTTGAGCATTACGACTACCTAGCATTTGTAGTACATCGCCTTGAATTTCAGTGGTATAGCGATCTTGCCCGTTTTGATCTTGCCATTTGCGTGTTCTTAAACGCCCCTCAACATATACTTGTGAGCCTTTACGTAGATATTGCCCAACAACTTCAGCTTGGCGACGATAAAATACAATTCTGTGCCATTCTGTAATTTCACGACGTTCACCTGACATTTTATCTGTCCAGCTTTCTGTGGTGGCAACGCTGATATTTGCTACTGCTTCACCATTTGGCATTGTACGCATTTCAGGATCGTTACCTAAATTACCCACAATGATCACTTTATTTACACTTGCCATAGTATCCTCTAAATAATTGAAATATAAATCTCAGCTATTTTGCCTGATTTCAAAAAAAAAATCATCAAATAAAACTGATATTTTGTACAGTTATTTAAATTATACGATAACGCTCGAAAAATTATGAAGTAATTTTATTTGTAGAGATACTCCAAATCATAATTATTTTATGGAGTTATGTTTTATTTTGTGATCAAAATCATTTTTTATTGATATAATTTTCGCTATACTTTTAATCAGATTGGTATCTTAAAAGGAAGTGAATATGAATGAAAAGTTTGTACTGAATGATCACCCCCATCGCAGATTTAATCCGCTTAAAAATCAATGGGTGTTAGTATCGCCACATCGGGCAAAACGTCCTTGGCAAGGGCAACAAGAAGCCTTAGTGCAAGATGAAAAACCGAGTTATGATCCAACCTGTTATCTTTGTCCTAGTAATAAGCGGATTACAGGTGAAGTTAATCCAAACTATACTGAACCTTTTGTGTTTAAAAATGATTTTTCTGCACTTTTACCTGATACACCTGCTCCAAACTCTAATCACGACCCATTATTTAAAATTTCACACACTCAAGGCGAAAGCCGAGTTATCTGTTTTTCTCCCGATCACAGTAAAACACTCCCACTTTTAACGCCAGCCGAAATTGAAAAAGTGATTCAAACTTGGCAATCTCAAGCAACGGAGCTAAGTCAGCGTTATCAATGGGTGCAGATTTTTGAGAATAAAGGCGAGATGATGGGCTGTTCTAACCCACACCCACACGGGCAGATTTGGGCAAGTAATTTTTTACCGAATGAAATTGCAACGGCAGATCAATGTCAGGCGGATTATTTTAAGCAATACGGTTCGCCACTGTTAATTGATTATGCAAAACGTGAATTAGAAAAAAGAGAAAGAATTGTGGTGGAAACAGAAGATTGGATTGCGGTTGTGCCATATTGGGCAAGTTGGCCGTTTGAAACCTTACTTCTACCAAAATCAAAACATTTCACGCAAATTACTCAGTTAAATCAAGCAGAGCGAGAAGATCTTGCACTCGCATTGAAAAAGCTGACTACTCGATACGATAATTTATTTAACATTAGTTTCCCATACTCAATGGGATTCCATTTTGCCCCTTTTAATCAACAGGATAACTCTCATTGGCAACTACACGCTCATTTCTATCCACCACTTTTACGTTCGGCAACGGTGCGTAAATTTATGGTTGGCTATGAAATGATGGCAGAAACCCAACGTGATTTAACCCCAGAACAAGCGGCAGAGCGTTTATTAGCCGTTAGTGATGAAATTCATTATAAAAATAATAAATAGAAGGAAGATAAAATGAACCCAATTGAACTTTCACAACAGCAATTTGAACAGCATTTTGGTTATGACTCACAGCAAACAGTATTTGCTCCAGGACGAGTTAATATTATCGGTGAGCATACTGATTACAACGATGGTTTTGTTATGCCTTGTGCGATCAATTATGGAATGGCAGTCAGCTTTAGTCCGCGAAATGATTCTATTTGGCGAGTGTATGCCATTGATATTAACGAAACCGATGCGTTTGATGTTAAAAAGCCGATCCCACAAAGTGAAGATAAATGGAAAAATTATGTACGTGGCGTGGTGAAATATATTCAAGAGCGTTGCCCTGAATTTATTCAAGGTGCAGATATTGCAATGACTAGTAATGTACCTATGTCATCTGGATTGAGTTCATCTGCAGCATTAGAAATTGCTATCGGTAAGACTTGCCAAGTATTAGGGAATTTACCATTAACATTGGCAGAAATTGCATTGATTGGTCAAAAGGCAGAAAATAAATTTGTCGGAGCAAACTGTGGCAATATGGATCAACTGACTTCCGCATTAGGTCAGAAAGATCATCTTATAATGATCGATTGCCGTAGCCTAGATATTACGCCAACACCTGTACCACAAGGCTATTCTATTGCAATTATCAATTCTAATGTTAAGCACGATCTTGTTACTGGGGAATATAATAGCCGCCGTCAAGAGTGTGAAACAGCAGCACAATTCTTTGGCGTTAAGGCATTGCGTGATGTTACACCAGAGCAATTTATTGAAAGAGCCGCTGAATTACAGCAACTTAATGAGTTAGCCTATAAACGAGCGAAACACGTCGTTAGCGAAAATCATCGAGTGTTAGAAGCAGTAGATGCACTAAAAGTAAATAATATGCAGAAATTAGGGGAGTTAATGGCAGATTCTCACGATTCAATGCGTGATGATTTTGAAATTACAACGCCTGAAATAGATTATCTTGTTGAATTGGCACAAGTAGCAATCGGTAAAGACGGTGGAGCAAGAATGACTGGTGGTGGTTTTGGTGGTTGTATTGTTTGCTTTGTACCAAATCAAAAAGTTGATGCATTACGTCAGTTAATTGCAGAAAACTATCAGAAACAAACGGGTATTCAAGAAACCTTCTATGTTTGTACTGCTTGTGATGGGGTTCGTCAGGTTAAATAAAACGTTCATTTGGGGGGCCCCTACGTATGAACCAAATGTCCGAAATGTAGGGGCTAATTACATTAGCCCTAGACTGATGACAAACCCTAATTTGTTGTATTCAATAAATGGATACACTCAGTGCGTCCGAATGAAAAAAGACTTTGTCAACAATCTGGGGCAAATGTAATTT
>NZ_JBSIUP010000065.1:0-3141 GCF_053654055.1 Ursidibacter sp. B-7004-1
CCCACAAGTGGGAGAGAGTTTTTTCAATTTTGTACAACTGCTACATAATACCGAAAATTAGTGTAGGATTGTCGCCTAAAATGACAGAAGTAGAAAGCAGATAATCTTCAATAAGCGGTAAGATTTTCGTAAAAATTTGCAAATAATACAAATGACTACTTTAATCTATCTCATAAAGTGTTGAAATAACCAACTAAAAAGCGTTATTTCTCGACATTTATTGAATATCGAGATAGAATTACCGCCTATTTTTCTATCTGTATTTTATATACCGACTATTTTTAAATTACTGAGGTTAAAATGTCATTCTCAATTGAAACAACTCAAGGCTTAGAACGCCGTGCAACCGTTACTGTCGCTGCAGATAAAGTAGAAGCGGCTTACCGTGAACAATTAAAAGGTTATGCAAAAAATGCACGCGTTGATGGTTTCCGTAAAGGTAAAGTACCACATTCTATTATTGAACAACGTTATGGTTTAGCGGCTCGTCAAGATGCGTTATCAGAAGAAATGCAACGTGCATTCTTTGATGTTGTAATCAATGAAAAAATCAACCTAGCAGGTCGTCCAACATTCACACCAAACAACTACGAAGCAGGTAAAGATTTCTCTTTCGTGGTAACTTTTGAAGTATTCCCAGAAGTTGAATTAAAAGGTTTAGAAAGTATTGAAGTTGAAAAACCAGTTGTTGAAATCAGTGATGCAGATTTAGATAAAATGGTTGATGTATTACGCAAACAACAAGCAACTTGGTCTGAAACAACCGATGCTGCAAAAGCAGATGATCGTGTAACTATCGACTTCGTAGGGTCTATTGATGGCGAAGAGTTTGAAGGTGGTAAAGCATCTGACTTCGTATTATTTATGGGTCAAGGTCGTATGATCCCTGGTTTTGAAGAGGGGATTGTAGGTCATAAAGCAGGTGAACAATTCGATATCGATGTAACATTCCCAGCAGAATATCACGCAGAAAACTTAAAAGGTAAAGCAGCGAAATTCGCTATCACCTTGAAAAAAGTAGAAAACATCGTATTACCTGAATTAACAGAAGAATTTGTGAAAAAATTCGGTGCTGGTAAATCAGTAGAAGAACTGCGTGCAGAAATTAAGAAAAATATGCAACGTGAGTTAAAAAATGCTGTAACTTCACGCATTAAAAACCAAGTGATCAATGGTTTATTAGCACAAAATGATATTGAAGTTCCTACATCAGCAGTTGCAGAAGAAGTTGAAGTATTACGTCAGCAAGCAGTTCAACGTTTTGGCGGTAAACCAGAAATGGCTGCCCAATTACCAGCAGAATTATTTGAAGGTGATGCAAAACGTCGTGTTCAAGTAGGTTTATTACTTTCAGCAGTAATTACTTCAAATGAGTTGAAAGTTGATGAAGAACGAGTGAAAGCAACTATCGCAGAATTAGCATCAGCTTACGAACAGCCAGCAGAAGTTGTTGAATACTATGCAAAAAATCGTCAATTAACTGACAATATTCGTAACGTAGTATTAGAAGAACAAGCAGTTGATGCTGTATTAGCGAAAGCGAAAGTAACTGAAAAGGCATTCTCTTTTGATGAGATTATGGCTTCTCAACAAGCTGCATAATTTCTCTTATCAGTTTTGCGGTTAAGCAAAGCTATCCAAACAAGCGGTCATTTTCAGCAAAAGTTTTGCAAATTTTTTAACGGAAGTGACCGCTTTATACCAACTAATGATCTAGAGAAAAATTATGGAACAGCTTACTTTAGCTCAACAAATTCAACAATTTGCCGCAAACCATACCATTATGGTGGTTGCGTGGGTTGCTTTATTTGTTGCAGTACTAATCAATTTCTATAAAGGGGCGACAAGCAAAATCAAAGTGGTTGATAATGCTCAGGCTACCCAACTCATCAATAATGAAGATGCAGTAATTTTAGATGTTCGCTCTGATGATGAATTTCGTACTGGACATATTATTGACAGCTTACATTTAATTCCAAGTGAAATAAAAAATAACAAAACACAATCAATTGATAAACATAAAGAAAAATCAATTATTGTGGTAGATGGTAATGGTTTATCTGCTCAAGGGTTAGCAAATACACTTGCAAAACAAGGCTTTAATAAAGTTTATGCTTTAAAAGAAGGGATTGCAGGTTGGCGAGCAGCAAATCTTCCTTTAGTCAAAAAACATAAATAATTATTAAGGATTCATTATGTCTGAAGAAAACAAAGTTGAAGCACAACAAGAACAAGTACCATTTGAAATGCAGATTCAGCGTATTTATGTCAAAGATGTTTCATTTGAAGCACCAAACCTACCAACAATTTTCCATCAAGAGTGGAAACCACAATTAGGTTTTGAATTAGATACAGCAACGCTACAAGTTGGTGAAGATACTTATGAAGTGGTATTACACATCAACGTACAAACTACCTTAGAAGATAGCAACGACGTTGCATTTATCTGTGAAGTTAAACAAGCAGGTGTATTCACTATCAAAGGTTTAGAAGGTATTCAGCTAGCTCATTGTTTAGCGTCAAAATGCCCTGAAGTATTATATCCTTATGCTCGTGAATTGATTTCAAGCCTTGTAAATCGTGGTACATTCCCAGCATTAAATCTTTCACCAGTAAACTTTGATGCACTCTTTGTTGATTACTTAGAACGTCAGCAAGCAGAAGAACAAGCTGAAGAAAAACCAGCATTAAACTAACTTATTGTTGAGTTAAAAATGGGTATGTTAAGCATACCTCAGATTATTGACAAAGTCTTTTTTCATTCGGACGCCAGCGTGGCGTCCCTACAAGGAAAGTTATAACCAATTGAAAAATAACAGATTTTATTTTGTTATGTAGGGACGCCACGCTGGCGTCCGTTTATTGAATACAACAAATTGGGGTTTGTCATCAGTCTGAGGCACAGAAACTGTGCCTAAATATAAACTAAAATTATTTGGTTTCCGTTGAAGATTTCATTTCTTCCACTTTTTCACCGACAGCTTTCATCGCTTCTTTTGCTTCAGAGACTGCATTTTTCATTGCATCTTTAGCTTCTTCCATTTTAGTTACAGCCGCCTCTTTAGCTTCAACCATAGTTGCTTTCGCTTCTTCTACTTTTGCTGCCGCTGTGTCTTTCATTTCAGTTGCTTTGTCTGCTGC
>NZ_JBSIUP010000066.1:0-3062 GCF_053654055.1 Ursidibacter sp. B-7004-1
CACTGCGTGTGTCCATTTATTAAATATAATAAATTAGGGTTTATCATCAGTTTGTGGTGGGCTGAAGCCCACCCTACCATACTAAAGTGGGTGAATTATCTTTCATCGTGGCAGAGATTAATCCTGACGGTATTTTTGTAAGAATTTGCCTAAACGTGTAATGGCTTCTTCTAACTGATGAACATAAGGCAAGGTTACAACGCGGAAGTGGTCTGGTTTATGCCAGTTAAATCCTGAACCTTGTACAAGTAATACTCGTTCTTGCTGTAAGAGATCAAAGACAAATTTTTGGTCGTCTTTAATCCCATACATCTCTGTATCAATTTTCGGGAACATATACATCGCCCCTTTTGGTTTAACACAACTAATTCCCGGGATTTGTGTTAATAGTTCGTGAGCTTTATTACGCTGCTCTAATAAACGACCACCTGGTAAAATAAATTCGTTGATGCTTTGATAACCGCCCAATGCTGTTTGAATAGCGTGTTGCATCGGCGTATTTGCACATAAACGCATTGATGAAAGCATATCTAAGCCTTCAATAAATCCTTTAGCTTGCTGTTTCGGACCGTTTAATACCATCCAGCCTTGACGGAAACCTGCAACACGATAGGCTTTTGATAAGCCGTTATAGGTTACAGTTAAAAGATCTGGAGCAAGTGCTGCAATGTGATGATGTACCGCACCATCGTAGAGAATTTTTTCGTAAATTTCATCAGCAAAAATAATTAAATTATGCTGACGAGCTAATTCTGCAATCTCTAATAAAATTTGACGACTATATACTGCACCTGTTGGGTTATTTGGGTTAATAACTAAAATTGCTTTGGTGTTTGGAGTAATTTTGGCTTTAATATCTTCAATATCAGGGAACCACTCTTTTTCTTCATCACACAGATAATGCACTGCTTTTCCACCTGCAAGTGTTGCTGCAGCAGTCCAAAGCGGATAATCTGGCATTGGAATTAAAATTTCATCGCCATCATTCAATAATGCTTGCATTGACATTGTAATCAATTCTGATACACCATTACCGATGTAAACATCATTAACGTCAATATCCAATAAACCTTTTAATTGGTAATATTGCACAATCGCTTTACGAGCAGAGTAAAGCCCTTTGGAATCGCAATAGCCTTGTGCGGTTGGCAAATTACGAATAACATCAACTAAAATTTCTGCTGGGGCATCAAAACCAAAAGGGGCTGGATTACCAATGTTTAATTTTAAAATTTTATGACCTTCTTCTTCCAAGCGAAGAGCTTCTTTATGTACAGGCCCACGAATATCATAGCGAACGTGGGTCAATTTATCGGTTTTTGGAAAACGTTCCATTGAGATTACCCTAAGATTAAAATAAATGTATGAAAAATGCTTAACTCTACTCCGATTTGTTAGGAAAAAAAAGGGGAAATACGCTAAAATGTCTTTCTTTTTTCAAACAAGCGGTGAGATTTCACTAAAAATTTGCCAATGTCTATTTTTAACGAATTAAAACAAAGGTTTATTACCCTACTTTCAGAGCCTAATGTTCATCAGTTTAATTGTTTATCCGACCATTTGGATTGGATAAAAATTGAAATTGTTGTTGAGCAGTTAGAACCTGTGCAAGATAGCCTTTGGTTGCATTGGTTAAAACAGCAACCTACTTTTCCGCATTTTTTCTGGCAAAACCGTTCTAATAATCTCTTATTAGCTGCTATTGGTGCGGTAAAAACCTTTTCACAGTTAGAATATGCAGAACAGTTTTCTCAGCAGTTTGGCATAAAATTAGTCGGTGGGCTAAAATTTGAAGGGCAATGTCAATTTATTCTCCCTCGTCTTTGCCTTGAAAAAAATTTGCAGAAACTGACCGCTTGCTTATACCTAAACAAGCAAAATCTTGCTGAAGAAATCCAGACTTGTTTAGCCTTACTGACTAATGTAGATAAAGTGGCTGATGAAACAGTTGCAAAACCACAAATTATTACCACCAACGCAGTCAATGATTTTGAAGTTTGGCAAAATAATATTCAACAAGCGATTGATAACATTAAACAACACCAATTTCGTAAAGTAGTGCTTGCAAATGCTACGACTTTTGTCTTCAATCAGCCGTTGTCTGCTTATGATTTACTCGCTATTAGCCAACGTAAGAATTTGGGGTGTTACCATTTTTTATGGGCAGAACAAGCATCGCAAGCCTTTATTGGCTCAAGCCCTGAACGGTTATATAAAAGAGAAGACCGCCAGCTTAGAACGGAGGCTCTCGCAGGAACAGCCACCGTTACGAGTGATTTAGAACAAACAGAAAGAAATCGTCTTTGGCTATTAAGCGATCAAAAAAATACTTATGAAAATCAATTAGTGGTTGATGATATTTGCGATCATCTTAAAGATTGTGTAAGCCAAATCAATGTAAACAGTGCTGAAATAAAGCGGTTACATAATGTGCAACATTTACGCCGAAAAATTCAAGCAACACTAAAAGAACCAGTTTCAGATGTGGATTGTTTAATGCGTATTCAACCGACTGCCGCTGTTGCAGGCTTACCACGTTTACCTGCCAAGCAGTTTATTGCTAAACAAGAAGGCTTTGAGCGTGGTTGGTATGCGGGGACATTGGGTTATTTCCAGCCTCAATCTGCGGAGTTTTGCGTTAATCTCCGTTCTGCAAAAATTCAACAAAATCAAATTACGCTCTATGCAGGGGCTGGCATTGTCGAGGGTTCTGATCCTGAAACAGAATGGCAGGAGATAGAACGCAAAGCCTTAGCAATGGCTGGGTTATTTGTACGCTGATTAGCGTTATTACTCAATAAGTTATACATTGGTGGACTAAAGTCCACCCAGACTGATGACAAACCTCAATTTGTTGTATCCAATTAACGGACGCCAGCGTGGCGTCCCTACATAACAAAATAAAATCTGTTATTTTTCAATTGGTTATACTTCTTCTTTGTAGGGACGCCACGCTTGGCGTCCGAATGAAAACACTTTGTCAATAATCTGGGTGGACTAAAGTCCACCCTACATCTGTTTAACCTTTGATAGTTTCCGAAAAATACCTAAATAAGTTTTTT
>NZ_JBSIUP010000067.1:0-2988 GCF_053654055.1 Ursidibacter sp. B-7004-1
GGTGTTGCAGCGGGGTTAAGCTCAGCGACAACAGGCGGCAACTCACTTGCGATTGCAAGCAGTGTAGGCGATGGAATGGGGATTGCGGAAAATGCGGTGGAGAATAATGCTTTAACCAATAAATACTCGTATGAATTGCTTGATGACAAAGAAAAAGCCCTCTTCGACAAATTAAAAGCGAATAGTGTAAAAGACGTTGATCAGTTTGAAGTCGCATTTAATCAAGCGAAAACCCAAGAAGAACGAGATCAGATCATTGCTGAATATAAAGAAGCTGTTGCAGCTGCAAATCAGATTATTGCGAATTTATATAAGCAAGGTATTTTTACCGATGAAGATTATAGTCTGTTTATTTCATCTTATTCACAAAAAATGCTAGAAGGGGCTAAACAGGGTCAAATTGAAAATAATGGTAAAAGCCAGCTAAGTTTTTGGGGAACATTATCAGAAAGTGATCCTTATTTGTTCTATGGAACAGAATGGTTTGTGGGAAATCAACTCAACAACGAACAGCTTAAATCAGTACGAAATCAGTATTGGGATAAACAGGTAGAAAAGGGCGTGATAACTCCTGCTGAAAGAGAATTGATTTTAGCCAAAGATAATGCCTATACAGCATATCTACCAATCGCCCGACCAGATGAAGTGAAAAATTTTGTGAAAGCATTGTTAAGTGATGATATTTCCACTCTACAACTACTCACAAAAGGGCATATCGCTACGCCTAAAAAATCGACTGTGGAAAAACAGAAAATAACTTGTACAACAGCCTGTTTTGTGGCTGGCACACTTGTCGAAACTGCAAGAGGGTTTATTCCAATTGAGCAAATTGGGTTTGGCGATCTGATTTGGTCGAGAGAAGAATTTGGCAATCACTACGCTTATAAACCCGTTACAGCGACTAAAGCAACGGATAACCAGCAACTTGTTGAAGTCATTGTAGAAAATGAACAAGGACAACAAGAGACCTATCTGACAACTACAGAACACCCATTCTATGTAGAAGGTATAGGTTGGTTAAAATCGACATTGCTCTCTTCAGAAATGAAGTTATTGGATCGCAACGGCTCAGCTTCATTAAAAGTGATCAGCCAAAATGAGTTAGATCGTTATGCAACGGTTTATAACATTATGGTAGATGATCACCATACTTACCACATTGGTGAGCTTGGGGTTTGGGTGCATAATGATAAGTGTTGTGATATTGGAAATATAAAGATTGGTCAGGAGCACCCTCAAACAGGAAATAAAGTGTTAGATATCAAGGAAAGTATTTCAGCTACAGAGATAATAATTGAAAGCACTAAACCATCAACTAAAGGAATGTTAGTTAAAAAACACTACTATGAGAATCCTGGACATCATGATCCCCGAGGAGGAAATCAATCAACTTATAAACCAGAAAAATCTGTATTGCCTAATAATCACATTGAGTTATGGCAAAATAGTGTTGAGACGAAAGATGGAAACCGCTGGGCAGTAGAAATCATTAAAGGAAAACCGATTTATCATCGATTTGAACCTAATCCAAATACTGGTGTATATCACTGGAATGGATCAACTAATGGCAAAACAGCTAGCGGTATTAAACGTCAATTACCGATGAATCTTGTGCCTAATGAAATACAAGGAAAGTAAATTTATGTTTATAGGTAATAAAAATACATTTGCTATTGAGATTCTTATAGCTCATCTAGAAAACCGTTCTCTTGTTCCACTAAAAATATGGGTATGTAATCATTCAATAGGAACTTTTGATGATGTGACTTATATAGATGTTTTTTTGGGGAAATTAGAATTCAGAATGAAAAACTTATATCCTATTGATTTCTATTACGGAAATACAAAGATCTTTGACAATATCCATAAAGATGAAAATAGATTCGAAAAGTATCAACTTTCTTTAGGTGACTCATTTGATGATTATTATATATATATATATATATATAATAATAAAACACATATCTCATGGAAAATTGTTGAAGAGCCATTTTTTAATTATCCAGAAAAAGAAACATTGAGAGTATTTACTTATGTATTAGATACAAAAGAAGTTCTTACTTGTGTAGAAAAACTAAGATCAATTATACAGAATAAGTGCTAATTCTTAGATATCTTACGAACCCCGATAACGCCCGTGCTCACACGGGTGTTCAGGGTTCTAGCAAGCGGTTTAATATATTCAATTTTTTGCAAAAGATTGTTTTGGTACGAGTTTGGAAACTAGCGCTATCGGGGGATTTTAAAATAAAAGATAAGATTGATAATTTTAAAATAAAAACTCAAGAGTTAAATAAAAATAAAAGGATTTAAATAATGATTTTAGTTTCCAAAAAAAATACATCCAGTATAACAGAACATAAAAAATATCTTTGTTTTGGAATAGATATTTTGTTGGATTGTAATACTATTTATGTTCTTATAAGAAGAGATGACGATTTAATACCTATATTAGAGAAATTAGATAATTTCTTTATTTATGATGAATGTAACATAAATGAATGAAGTATCACTCAATATCTTAATGGTAAAAGAATTAGCCTCATGCCTGAGTGCTTACGAAACTTTGATTGGGATTTATATCATGATGGCAACCTAGAAAAAGAAAGGGAATTTGAGAGCATTTATTCTAAAATAAAAAACGGATTATTAGATAAATTAGATATGCCCCTATAACCCCCATGTTTACAAGGGGATTATAGGATTCTTACAAGCGGTTTGATATGTTCAATTTTTTGCAAAAGATTGTTTTGGTGAAGAGTAATTTAAGGTAATCAATGGAATTAAAAAAATACTAAAAAACTTACCGCTTGTATTTATTCTTTTAAATACAAGCGGTCAGATTTTTGCGAAAAATTGCGTTGATTCAGAGGTTTCAAGCACACTCTCTCATTCCCAAAGTGCAGATGGCAATTTTGAGCGTACGATATTAGACCAAATTGGCACGGTTAAAGTGACAGGCAATAACGGTCACTTAAAATTAAAGAG
>NZ_JBSIUP010000068.1:0-2652 GCF_053654055.1 Ursidibacter sp. B-7004-1
GAATTTAGTGATTCCGCAAAATGTATTGTATCGAGTAAATACGAACCCGACTAACCGTGTACTCATTGAAACTGACCCAGACTTTACCAACAATAAACGCTGGCTCAGTTCGGATTATATGTTTAATGCATTACGTTATGAACCAAACACCCTTCAAAAACGCTTGGGTGATGGTTTTTACGAACAACGTCTTGTACGTGAACAAATTAACCGCTTAACGGGCAGACAGTTTGTTGGCAACTATACGGATTTTGATAGCCAATACAGAGGCTTAATGACTGCAGGTATTACCTTTGCACAGAAATTCAACTTACGCCCAGGGATTACGCTTTCAGCAAACCAAGTGGCACAACTTACCACAGATATTGTATGGCTGGAAAGTGAAAAGATTAGGTTACCAAACGGTCAAGTGGAAAATGTGCTAGTGCCGAAAGTGTATGCCGTGGTGAAAAAAGGCGACATAACGGGTAACGGTGTTTTGCTCTCGGGGAATAGCGTAAAACACAGTGGTGGCGAGTTTATCAATAACGGCACAGTCGCAGGAAGGGAATTAGTCCGCTTTGACAGCGACAGTATTCGCAACAGTGGCAATATTCAAGCTGGAGCCATTACAGGCAACATCAGCGGTAATGTAGAGAATATCGGTGGGGCGATTGAAGCAGACAGAGCAATACTGCTTAAGGTTGCTGGCAATTTTAACCACAGCAGTACGACACATACCACTTCGGTGAGTGAACAAGGCTATCAACGCACCGACACCACGATTGCTCGCAAAGGTTTGCTGCACGTTAAAGGCTCAGATGGTAGGCTACAAATTCAAGCAAATGACATCAATATTGCCGGTGCTGACATTATCAATGACGGCAAGGGTCAAAGCTACATATCTGCAAAAAACAACCTCAATCTCACCGCTTTAGCCGTGGGCTTTGATGAGAAAATGGGCGGTGGTAACCATTATCGTAATGAAAAAGTCCAAGATGTTGCGGTAAATCATATAAAAGGAGCTGGCGATGTTGTGCTGAAAGGGCATCATATTTACTCGGAAGGTGCAACATTGGAAGCGAAAGCGAAGTTGTCCGCTATTGCGAAGAATGATTTAGTGTTAAGCACAGCGAGTACATTCAGTGATTTTGCCGAATATCACCATACGAAAAGTCGTGGAACATTTGGCAGTTCAAAGCAAACCACATTAGACACAAGCCAAGATAAAACCAAAGTAGGAACAACATTAGGTGGAAGTGAGATATTGCTTTCGGCAGGTAATGATTTAAAAGCTCAAAACCTTCAAGCCATTGCCGATAATGATTTACGTCTAGAAGCAGGTAATAACGTAAGTGTTGCTGCAGATACGAATTACTTCAAAGAAACGCATTTCAAGCAACAATCAAAATCAGGGGTGTTCTCTGGAGGAGGAATAGGCATTACCTTTGGAAAAAAATCAGAAACCCACGAAAGCGAAGCGGAAGGCTGGCAACAAAGCCAAGCACGCAGTACATTAGGTAGCCTTACAGGTAATATCAGCATATCGGCTGGTAATCACGCTCATCTATCGGGTACGGAGGTTGTTGCCTCTGGAGAATTAGGCAAACAAATTTTAGTGGAGGGCAAATCGACCTATATTGGTGCCAGTGAAGATAATCTTTCTGCTAAAGAACGTCACGAATATAAGCAATCGGGCTTAACGATATCCTTTAGCTCAGCGGTAACAGATGCAGCACTGGCAGCGAAAAGTAGCTTGAAGCGTTCAACACAAGTGAAAGACGAACGTTTAAGCACATTACTGAAAGTAAAAGCAGCGAATGAAGCCATTGAAACGGTAACAAAAGCGAAAGCACTTATCGACACGATTCAGAACGCAAGTAATGCGACAGCCGCCGTTGGAAATAGTGATTTTAAAGTGTCAGTCAGCGTGGGGGCAAGCAAATCAACTCACACAAGCCACACTCAGCAAACGACCCATCAGGGCAGTGTATTAAGTGCAGATAAACTCATCATTCGGGCAACAGAGGGAGATAATACGATTGTTGGCTCAAAAATTGATGCAAATGAGACAACGCTTGAGGGTAATAACGTCAATTTACTGGCAACGACAGATAGCCAAAGTAACCGCTCCGATAATAAGAGCAGTAGTTGGAGTGTAGGGGTATTTGTAGGTAAATCAGGTGGTTCACAAGGTTTTGGGGTTGAAGGAGCTGCCAATATCGGCAAAGGACATTCTAACAGTGACGCTAAAGTGCAAAACCATACGGAAATCAACAGTAACCGCTTAACCATTAAGGCAAAAGAGACAACCACCTTAAAAGGAGCAACGGTGAACATTAACCACTTAAATCTTGAGACCAAAAATCTGCATATTGAGAGTGTGCAAGACAGTGAAAAATATGACAGCAAACAAACCCAAGGTGGGGTAAGTGCCTCTGTGGCGATTTATGGTAGTGGCTCTAGTGCATCTGCACAGTTCAGCCAAAACAAAGCGAAGGTGGATTATGCTCAAGTAACTCAACAATCGGGCTTTCATATCAACGAAAGCTCGACTATCAATGTAACAGAAAACACCCACTTAAAAGGTGGCATTATCAATGCTCAAGGTGATAAAGCGAACCACACAATGAAGACAGGTACGCTGACGACTGAAAATATTGAAAACCACAG
>NZ_JBSIUP010000069.1:0-2303 GCF_053654055.1 Ursidibacter sp. B-7004-1
ATTTTTCTTGTAGGGACGCACTGAGTGCGTCCGAATGAAGAAAGACTTTATCAATAATCTGTGGTGGGCTTCAGCCCACCCTAAAAGTGTTACGTTTTTTAATATTACAATAACCAACAAGGCTCAAAATGATCAAAGGTATTCTCTGCTCTTTATTGGCATCAATATTATTTGGAGGATTATATTATCTCGCCACATTTTTACGCCCATTAGCAGGTGAAGACGTATTCGGATTTAGAATGTTAGTTACACTGCCGTTCTTATTTCTTGCAGTTGTTTTATTAAAGCAACAAAAAGCCTTTATTGACTTTCTAAAACAGATCAAACAAAACCCCAAATTGATTTTTGCACTTTGTTTATCATCAGCACTTGTTGGTATTCAGATGTGGCTCTTTTTATGGGCTCCGAATAGCGGCAAAGCCATTGATGTATCAATAGGCTACCTACTAATGCCGATTGCAATGGTTGCAGTGGGGAAACTACTATATAAAGAACATCTCTCATTTTGCAAATGGCTAGCGATTTTCTTTGCTTTTGTTGGAGTACTCAGCAACATTCTACTAGCAGGTAAATTATCTTGGGCGAGTGCTTTAGTCGCAACGGGGTATCCAGCTTATTTTATGGTGCGTAAGAAATTCAACATTAGCCATATCCACAGTTTTGTGATTGAAATTGCTTTACTACTCCCGATAGCACTTTATTTTATCAGCCAAGTTGATATGCCAGCTATTCAACAGCAGAATCCGAATATCTATTTTTACTTGCTATTACTCGGTTTAATGAGTGGTGTCGCCCTAATTTCTTATACCCTAGCCAGCACCCTAATTCCTTTTAATGTACTCGGTTTACTCGGGTATATAGAACCTTGTGCAATGCTATTTATCTCATTTCTAATTGGTGAAACACTAAGTCCAGATGCTTATTTACTTTTAATCTGTTTAGGTGTTGCTATCTTATGCTTAATTCTCGATGGCGTATTAGTGTTACGCAAACGTAAACGCATAAAAAACAATGAATATAAAAGGAGTGAGTAAAGGGGGAATTGATGCTAAAAGGGATCACATTTGCCCTAAGTGGCAATATTTTATTTGGACTAGGTTACTATTTCGCCATTCTATTACGCCCATTAAGTGATATGGCGATGTTTGGATTTCGCATTGTGGTGCTTATTCCATTTATTCTTCTTGCCATTTTCTTATTTAAACAACAGCACTTATTCTACGAACTATTGCAAAAAATCCGCCGAAACCCACCGCTTTTACTGGTAGTTTGCCTTCTCGCTCTCAATACGGGCGTACAGTTATGGCTTTTTCTTTGGGCGCCGAATAATGGACAAGCCTTGCAAGTATCAATCGGTTACCTATTGCTTCCACTTGTTACGGTAGTATTAGGAAAAATCGTATTTAAAGAACAATTCACCCGATTAAAATGGGCATCTTTTCTCTTTGCTTTAGTGGGTGTTGTGGCAAATATCGGTTTTTCTGCGGAAATTTCGTGGGCAACTTTTGTCGCAGGCTTTGGTTATCCACTCTATATTATGCTACGCCGTTATTTTCAGATTAACAGCCTTGCCACTTTTTTGGTAGAACTATTACTCTGCTTACCTGTTGCTATTTATTACATCAGTCAAATCGATATGGATAGCATTCTGAGCCAAAATTCATCTCTCTATTATTA
Organism: Ursidibacter sp. B-7004-1; assembly: GCF_053654055.1. Lineage (NCBI taxonomy): Bacteria > Pseudomonadati > Pseudomonadota > Gammaproteobacteria > Pasteurellales > Pasteurellaceae > Ursidibacter > Ursidibacter sp. B-7004-1. The sequence continues at coordinate 1,678 of NZ_JBSIUP010000069.1, forward strand.
CCTAGCATTATTAGGTTTAGTAAATGGAGCGGCTTTCATTCTCTTTTTAGGCTCCAGTAATTTATTACCAATGAATGTACTTGGTTTAATTGGCTACGCTGAACCTCTTATTATGCTACTGATCTCTCTCGCTATTGGTGAAGTGCTGAGTTCACAATCCTATTTCTTAATGCTTTGCCTTATTTGCTCTATTTTCTGTTTAACCTTTGATAGTTTCCGAAAAATACCTAAATAAGTTTTTTGTGTAGGGTGGGCTTTAGCCCACTACAGACAGATGACAAACCTCAATTTGTTGTATTCAATAAACGGACACACGCAGTGTGTCCCAGACTGATGACAAACCCCTATTTGTTGTATTCAATTAACGGACGCCAGCGTGGCGTCCCTACATAACAAAATAAAATCTGTTATTTTTCAATTGGTTATAACTTTCCTTGTAGGGACGCCACGCTGGCGTCCGAATGAAAACACTTTGTCAATAATTTGTGGTGGGCTAAAGCCCACCCTACATCTGAACGCAAACGTTTGCGTTAAATTTTGCCTGAAAAACAAGCAAAATTGTAAGTAAATTGTTGTAAAATTTGATGCTATTCTTGTTATTGCCTATAAATAGGCGTAGAATTAAC
>NZ_JBSIUP010000070.1:0-2230 GCF_053654055.1 Ursidibacter sp. B-7004-1
TTGTCATCAGTCTGAGGTGGGTATAGCCCACCGCTTATTTTGTCTTCTCTTTTAATATTTTCTAAATTAGCTATTCTTAATACAACTCAATATAGACGATGACTTTACCCATTTCGCAATATTCTGATTTACTTGCAAAAAAAACAGCAAATCTAACCGCTTTACTTGAACCATATTCACCACCAGCTCTTGAAGTATTTGCTTCAGAAACTAGCCATTTTCGCTTGCGTGCGGAATTTAGAGTGTGGCACGAAGATGGCGATCTTTTCCATATAATGTTTGATCCTGTAACAAAAGCTCGCTATCGAGTCGATCAATTTCCTATTGCCAGCCAACTTATCAATCGAATGATGACAGTTTTATTGGCAGAAATTAAAGGTAATGAACTCTTAACCAAAAAGCTCTTTCAAATAGATTATTTAAGCACGTTAAGCGGGCAGATTGCAGTATCAATGCTTTATCACAAAGCTCTGACAGATGAATGGATTGAGCAGGCGAAGTTGCTTAAACAGCGATTGCTTGGCTCAGGCTTTGATGTACAAGTTATCGGGCGAGCTACTAAGCAGAAAATAGCATTAGACTGTGATTATGTAGAAGAACGGCTTTCTGTTGATGGTAAAAAATATATTTATCGCCAAGTGGAAAATAGCTTTACTCAACCGAATGGCAAGATGAATGAGAAGATGTTGGAATGGGCGAGAAGCTGCACACAAGAGAGCCAAGGCGATTTACTTGAGTTATATTGCGGTAATGGCAATTTCTCGATTGCATTAGCCAGTAATTTCCGTAAGGTCTTAGCCACTGAAATTGCAAAATCATCGGTAGAATCAGCTCAATATAATATTGAAAAAAATGGTATTACTAATCTACAAATTATCCGAATGTCTGCGGAAGAATTTACTCAAGCACTTAATGGTGTTCGAGAATTTTATCGCTTGCGTGGTGTGGATCTTAACTCTTATGATTGCAATACTATTTTTGTTGATCCACCAAGAGCTGGATTAGATCAAGATACGCTAAATATGGTACAAGGCTATGAGCGTATTTTATATATTTCTTGTAATCCGAATACTCTGGTAGAAAATTTAAAACAGCTAACAGAAACACACCGAATTGAACGCTGTGCATTGTTTGATCAATTTCCTTATACCGATCATATTGAAAGTGGTGTATGGCTGATTCGCAATGGCTAAGCTGACGAAAAATAAAGCATTTAAAGCGTTTCATACATTTTATGCTTGACCGACTTCTCGGTTATCTATATTATTCCGCCTGTCTTCAGCGGAGGAATGGCAGAGCGGTTGAATGCACCGGTCTTGAAAACCGGCGAGGGTTAACGCCCTCCGTGAGTTCGAATCTCACTTCCTCCGCCACTGAATATATAGCCTGTTGATAATTTTTTATCAGCAGGTTTTCGCTCTAAAGGGCAATTAAAATTTAAATAGCTTTCAACTCGGAGGAATGGCAGAGCGGTTGAATGCACCGGTCTTGAAAACCGGCGAGGGTTAACGCCCTCCGTGAGTTCGAATCTCACTTCCTCCGCCATTTAATGAAACACCGTAAGTTAGTTAATAACTTACGGTTTTTTTATGGTTATTTTTTGGGATGTAATGGACAAAAGTGTGGGATCTCCATTATATTTTTGATCATTAATTGCTTTTCTTATTCAAAAAATCCTTTATAAACATAATCTTACGTTTTTTGCTTAATCCATTGTGATTATTTAATTTTCATTTTAGTTCACTAAATAAACCCTCAAGCCTATTTGTCGTTTTTTCTATATTAAATTCAGGATGTTTTTCAAAGGTAAATAAATATTTCTCATAATATTTTAAGCTAGATAAAGCACTTCTTAATCCTTTATGTTTATAAGGAAAATAACCTTTCTTATTGCATTTATCTATCCATAATAATTAAACGCATTGAAATAAGCATTTTTAATGCAGTCTTAGGGGCTTTATCAATATATCGCTGAATAGTTTTAACGGAGCATTTATATTTAATGGCGAGTTCTTTGTAAGTCTGTTTTCCTTGCGAATAATCTTGCCAAATATCGCTATAATTTAATTTCTTTTGGAGGGTAAATGTTTTATTACAGGAAGGGCATTTATAGCGTTGAATATTATTTTTTAATACGTGTTTATGGATAACGGTATTTTGGCAGTAAGGGCAATTTTTTGGTTCATTTTCAAAAATGTGGGTTAAAGACTTGTAGTATACGGTATTATGT
>NZ_JBSIUP010000071.1:0-2227 GCF_053654055.1 Ursidibacter sp. B-7004-1
CTGGACAACAGTGGCAATATCACTGCGAAAAACGATGTGTCATTAAAAGCACCAGACATCACTAACTCAGGTAATGTAACTTCTAATGACGGCGAGATTAAAGTTGATGCAACCAACAACTTCACCAACACCAACACAGGTAACTTGAAAGCCAAAGAAAATGTAACAGTGAATGCTGATGACATCACCAATAACGGCAAAATCAAGTCTGAAGAAGGTGCTGCAAACTTAAACGCTAAGAACAACATCACCACAGGTGCAGGCAGTGACATCACCGCTAAAGAAAATGTGAAACTATATGCTACGAACGACATCACCAATGCAGGTAATGTAACCTCTAACGAGGGTAAGGTTGATGTGTATTCAGATCAAGGCAAGTTTACCAATACCCAAACAGGTAACCTAAACGGTGATAAAGGCGTTGAAATCAATGCTCATCAAGACATTGTAAACGCAGGTAACGTAACTTCTGACAATGGTCCTATCACTGTTAATAGCACCAATGGCAACTTCACCAATGAACCAACAGGTAACTTAAAAGCCAAAGAAAATGTAACTGTGGATGCAACCAATGTGGACAACAAAGGTAACATCACTTCAACCAATGGCACAGCGAACGTAACCGCTAAAGAGAACCTCACCAACAGTGGCAACATCACTGGCGACAAAGGTGTAGACCTAGACGGTAAAGACATTACCAACTCAGGTAATGTAACCAGCCCGAACGGTACAATTGACGTGAATGCGACTAACAACTTCACCAACACCGAAACAGGTAACTTAAAAGCCAAAGAAAACGTAACTGTGGATGCAACCAATGTGGATAACAAAGGTAACATCACCTCTGAAAACGGCACAGCGAACGTAACGGCTAAAGAGAACCTGACCAACAGTGGCAACATCACTGGCGACAAAGGTGTAGACCTAGACGGTAAAGACATCACCAACTCAGGTAATGTGACTAGCCCGAACGGTACAATTGACGTGAATGCGACTAACAACTTCACGAACACCGAAACAGGTAACTTAAAAGCCAAAGAAAATGTAACCGTAGATGCGACCAACATCGACAACAAAGGTAACATTGAATCAACCAATGGCACAGCGAACGTAACCGCTAAAGAGAACCTGACTAACAGTGGCAACATCACTGGTGATAAAGGTGTAGACCTAGACGGTAAAGACATTACCAACTCAGGTAATGTAACCAGCCCGAACGGTACAATTGACGTGAATGCGACTAACAACTTCACCAACACCGAAACAGGTAACTTAAAAGCGAAAGAAAACGTAACTGTGGATGCAACCAATGTGGATAACAAAGGTAACATCACCTCTGAAAACGGCACAGCAAACGTAACCGCTAAAGAGAACCTGACTAACAGTGGTAACATCACTGGCGACAAAGGTGTAGACCTAGACGGTAAAGACATCACCAACTCAGGTAATGTAACCAGCCCGAACGGTACAATTGACGTGAATGCGACTAACAACTTCACCAACACCGAAACAGGTAACTTAAAAGCCAAAGAAAACGTAACTGTGGATGCAACCAATGTGGATAACAAAGGTAACATCACCTCTGAAAACGGCACAGCAAACGTAACCGCTAAAGAGAACCTGACCAACAGTGGTAACATCACTGGCGACAAAGGTGTAGACCTAGACGGTAAAGACATTACTAACTCAGGTAATGTGACTAGCCCGAACGGTACAATTGACGTGAATGCGACTAACAACTTCACCAACACCGAAACAGGTAACTTAAAAGCCAAAGAAAACGTAACTGTGGATGCAACCAATGTGGATAACAAAGGTAACATCACCTCTGAAAACGGCACAGCGAACGTAACGGCTAAAGAGAACCTGACCAACAGTGGCAACATCACAGGTGATAAAGGTGTAGACCTAGACGGTAAAGACATTACTAACTCAGGTAATGTAACTAGCCCGAACGGTACAATTGACGTGAATGCGACCAACAACTTCACCAATACCGAAACAGGTAACTTAAAAGCGAAAGAGAATGTGACAGTTGATGCAACCAATGTAGACAACAAAGGTAACATCACTTCAACCAATGGCACAGCGAACGTAACCGCTAAAGAGAACCTGACCAACAGTGGCAACATCACTGGTGATAAAGGTGTAGACCTAGACGGTAAAGACATTACTAACTCAGGTAATGTATCTAGCCCGAACGGTACAATTGACGTGAACGCGACCA
>NZ_JBSIUP010000072.1:0-2169 GCF_053654055.1 Ursidibacter sp. B-7004-1
GTGGAGAATAATTATCTATTCAAAAATGAGGTGGCTCGAAAATATGAACTGGAACAAAAGGCAAGAAGCGGTACTATCACCCAATTAGAACAGCAAGAGCTTGCTGAAATCAATAAATTAGATAAGGCTCGAGATGTTAAATTAGTCTCTTCTTGTGTCGATAAAATGTCCCCAACTTGTCGAGAGGAAAGTAAACAAGTGGATGCTGCTAAAGCAAGTTATTCAGGTTCAGAGTTAAGTTACGCCTATGCTTACCCTGTTTACACCGCATATTCAACAAAATATGAGGAGGATTATAAGAAAGCAGTTTCATTCTCCGAACAGTATTCGATTTTAACGGCGAGTAAAGAAAAAGCATATGCGGATTTTGAGGCACGTTTTGATTTACCGAAAGGTAGTGTAAATCAATTTACTCAATGGGGAGATGTTATTGCGAGTACAGCCGGTTTAATCGGAACAAGCAATGTTGGGAAATCGGCATTAAGTGGTGATTTTTCGAAAAGTGTGCCGAAAGAGGTTAATTCGGGTAATAAACTGGATGTGGTTGGGGAAACAACTAACTATAAAACAAGCAATATAGATTTCTCTAGTTTGGAAATTGAAATATCTAAACAAAATAAACATTTAAAAAATACTAATGAATATAAAGTTGCTATTGCCAATGATCAGAAAAAAAGTATTGTTACTATTGATTTAAATTCTTTAAAAGGTTATGCAGGAACAGGACAACAAGTTGGAAAGCTTGAAGTAGGTCTTCCTGGATCAAAAGAAAGAATAAATTTCAATAAAATTATAGGTGATTACGTTGATCCTATAACGGGAAAAAGCACTCCAACAAAAATAGGTATTATTCATTATAGTAAAAATGGATATCATATAGTACCGGCTAAACCAAATGAGGATTAATTTCATGATAAATGAAGAAGTTATAAGGCTACGAATATCCATACAGAATGCCTTAATTGGAAAAATAACAAAAGAAGTTAGGGGGGTATATGTAAAAATAAAAAATAATTGCATATACCTGTATATCATAGTTGATGGTGAAACCTCTGATTATTGGAAAGAAATGATCTATGAAATTGGTACAGATTTGATATCTCATTTTGACGAAAATTATAATATTAGCGAAAATTTGATCAGGTTAGACTATCCCAACATCTTATATTTTAAAGATTATATATGTGTATATAAACGTTACGAATCCCCGGTGATGTGCATCTCCTGATGTATGTCAGTATCATGTTGTTCCTAAGACAATGTTTAAACTTGAAGCCGGTATAAATTATTGGGAGAAACAAAAATGATAAATAAGTATAAATGTCCTTGTTGCCATAATAATACTCTTTCAGAAGAAAGAGAGTATGAGATATGCAGTGTTTGTGGTTGGGAAGATGATCCAATTCAATTTGATGATCCTAATTTTAGAGGAGGAGCTAATTCTTTTAGTTTGAATGAATCAAGAGAATGTTTCTTAAAATTTTCTAATAATGCTGAGAAATGATCCTAGTTCAAGTAGACCTGACAGATTGGAATTTCAGTTCTCAATTGATGGTGTAAAACAAGAGAAATTAAAATTTAATAATGAGGCAAGTAAAAAATGATTAATGAAGAAATTGAAACTATAAATAAAATATATGAAGTTATTTCAATAGTAGATATTGTGAAATTTAATTCATTTGAATATGTATATAAGATAAATGAAAAAGAAGGTTGGGCTAGTATGGGGTTAGTTTATAAATTAAATGATACTGTAGTATCTCAAAATGATTTTGATATTCTTAATGAGAATTTATTGGAGGATTTGAGTGAAAGGTTGCGTTCTATAATGTTTAATAAAACAGGAGGACAGTGGAGAAAATTTGTTTTATCTTTTCAAGATAACAAGATTAAAACAAAATTTGAATATAATGAACAATATATTGGTTAATTGGAGATGTTTCAATAAAATATATTGTTTATAATTTGACCTTATTAGAAGCCTTGAAAATACAGGCTTCTTCATCATACAAATTGTTCACAGCATACAATGTGGAACACTGGGATAATACAAGCGGTTGTTTATGATTAAAATTTTGCAAATTCTAGTGGTAAATTTACCGCTTGTATTTGATACAAGTGGCTTTTCGCTTGCTCGCCCACTGGTACGCATTACACTGAATGAGCAAC
>NZ_JBSIUP010000073.1:0-1871 GCF_053654055.1 Ursidibacter sp. B-7004-1
CTGTGGTTTTCAATATTTTCAGTCGTCAGCGTACCTGTCTTCATTGTGTGGTTCGCTTTATCACCTTGAGCATTGATAATGCCACCTTTTAAGTGGGTGTTTTCTGTTACATTGATAGTCGAGCTTTCGTTGATATGAAGGCCCGATTGCTGAGTTACTTGAGCATAATCCACCTTCGCTTTGTTTTGGCTGAACTGTGCAGATGCACTTCCTCCACTTCCCCAAGCAAATGCCGCGTTTACACCACCTTGGGTTTGTTTACTGTCATATTTTTCACTATCTTGCACACTCTCAATATGCAGATTTTTGGTCTCAAGGTTTAAGTGGTTAATGTTCGCCGTTGCTCCTTTTAAGGTGGTTGTCTCTTTTGCCTTAATGGTTAAGCGGTTACTGTTGATTTCCGTATGGTTTTGCACTTTAGCGTCACTGTTAGAATGTCCTTTGCCGATATTGACAGCTCCTTCAACCCCAAAACCTTGTGAACCACCTGATTTACCTACAAATACCCCTACACTCCAACTACTGCTCTTATTATCGGAGCGGTTACTTTGGCTATCTGTCGTTGCCAGTAAATTGACGTTATTACCCTCAAGCGTTGTCTCATTTGCATCAATTTTTGAGCCAACAATCGTATTATCTCCCTCTGTTGCCCGAATGATGAGTTTATCTGCACTTAATACACTGCCCTGATGGGTCGTTTACCGCAACATCTTGGACTTTTTCATACCAAAATAACATTTATCATATTCGCTTATTTAAATATTTTCCTATAAATAAAAGATATAAAATCAAGTGAAATTTCAATAGAAACTATAATAAACGGTAACACTATTGAAGTGATAAAAGATCTAAAAATCATTTCATTATCTAAAAAACCATACTCACAATAAACATATAACCCCCACCCCAATCCCAAAAAATTAAAAAAAGGAAAAAGAATAGCAAACCATATTATAAAACTGTAAGTATATTTATTTTTTATTTTCATCAGCTTCTCCTTTTAATTCCATTTTGGGAAGTTGATTATTTATAATTTCATAAATTGAAGCTCCACCAGCGGCTCCTGAAACTTGAGGGACATTACTTAACCTTGGCTGATAAGAGATGCCTAAATACCCCGTATCTTTCCACTCATATTTTTTATAAATTGGATTAATAATTGGATTTAGTTTATTAACAATCCCGTCCGTTACTTTATATCCAATCGCTGAAGCACTTCCGGAATATAGGGCTGAAAGAGCTGGGTTATCATTATTATTAATTTGAGATGAATAATATCCTCCCAGTGTATTTACATTTACTGTCTTAGCAAGACTACTATTAGTCGTAGATTTAGCAATAATACCAGTCATTAATAAATCGGATATTTTTACATCACCTGATAAAACATATTGCCCTCCTGCGTTAATTGTCATAGCTGCTGAAGTGGATAATGCTGCTGATTTAGAATTGTTAGCTAACACCCCTCTCCCTCCTATCAAGAGAAATGGCCAATTTGTAGGATCTGCCCCATAATAAATAACCCTATCCATTGTGGAGATATTATTGTTCAGATACAACAAATCATTATTATTTAAGTAGCTAACAATTTTTATTGTTTCATCATCTTGTAACGGTGTGCTTAGATAAATTCTACCTGTCGTATCATTTTTTACTCTGGCAACATTTGTGTGGGCATCTATTATTTCCTCCATACCGGCACATCTAACACCACCCTCTGAGCATTTACGTCTTAACTCTTGACTTCTGTTATTGCTAATATCTAGGTATTGCTGCACGACATGCGAACAATCTTGATTGTTTTTCTTACACTCAACTAGCTCTTTTTCAAATTTAAGAGCTTCATTAGAGGTTAGATAATTATTCTCCAC
>NZ_JBSIUP010000074.1:0-1335 GCF_053654055.1 Ursidibacter sp. B-7004-1
TGCAACTGCTACATAATACCGCTGTAAATAGCAATAGTTGCTTACGATTATCTTGTATAGTTGTGAGCAACTATTTGTATTTTACGGTTACCTTTGTACTGATATTTGGCAATTACTTGATAAAAAGGTAATATCTATAAACTTTTTAGCAGTTTAGTAATCAAACTGTTTTTTAATAGATTGAGAAAGTAATGAACCAGCAACCAGATCAAGAATTACCTGATAACGATATTGAAGTGATTGAACCAGAAGAAGTGGAATTGATTGATGGCAGTGATGAAACAGATCATAAAGCCTTATCAAATACAATGCTTGTTCCACAAGGAAATTTAGATAGCTATATTCGTATGGCAAATCAATATCCGATGCTCACTGCCGATCAAGAAAAAGAACTCGCAGAACGCTTCTACTATGATGAAGATTTAGAAGCTGCAAAACAGCTGATCCTTTCCCATTTAAGATTTGTGGTACATATTGCCCGTGGCTATATGGGATATGGTTTACCTTTAGCCGATCTAATTCAAGAAGGGAATATCGGTTTAATGAAAGCGGTAAAACGTTTTAATCCTGAAGTGGGGGTGCGTTTAGTTTCTTTTGCGGTACATTGGGTTAAAGCAGAAATTCACGAATATGTATTGCGTAACTGGCGAATTGTGAAAGTGGCGACCACCAAAGCACAGCGTAAGCTATTTTTTAATTTGCGAAAAAACAAACAACGTTTAGCGTGGTTTAATGAAGAAGAAATTCAAAAAGTAGCGGAAGAACTCGGCGTATCGCCCGATGATGTTAAAGAAATGGAATCACGAATGACAGGGCAAGATATGGCGTTTGATCTGCCTGTTGGTGAAGATAGTGATGAAGCTTATGTTCCATCAATGTATATTGAAGATGATAATTCTAATTTTGCAGATGATTTGGAAGATGAGCAACACAACGGGCAAGCAACAGCTCAATTAGCTTATGCTCTTGCACAATTAGATGAACGTAGCCAAGATATTATTAAAACTCGTTGGCTTGATGAAGAAAAAGCTACATTACACGAGCTTGCCGCTAAATATAATATTTCCGCAGAACGAGTTCGCCAGCTTGAAAACCAAGCGTTGAAGAAAATTAAAGATGCGATTACGCTAGAATAGATTGAAACTGCAAATAGAATAAACAAACCAACCGCTTGGTAACTTAAACGCTTACCAAGCGGTTATTTTTTGTAATGAAGTGTAAAATTGTCTATCTGTGAGTAAATACCCCCAGAGATCCTACCAGCATAACGTTTAAATAGACTAAAATGCCAACAAATTTAACTGTAAAGATATAAAAGCGCAGTATTATGTAGCA
>NZ_JBSIUP010000075.1:0-1185 GCF_053654055.1 Ursidibacter sp. B-7004-1
ACTATTACCATCACCAACGCAGATGGCACTCAAAGCACTGCCACTGTTAAAGACGGTAAGAATGGTGACAAAGGTGCTGACGGTAAATCAGCCACAGCGACTGTGACCGACAACGGCAACGGTACACACACCATCACAGTAAACAACCCTGATGGCACAAGCACCAGCACCACGGTGAATGATGGTAAATCACCAACTGCCACCGTAGAAAAAGTTGGCGACACAGCCACCATTACTATCACCAACGCAGATGGCACTCAAAGCACCACCACGGTTAAAGATGGTAAGAATGGTGAAAAAGGCGACCAAGGTGACAAAGGTGCTGACGGCAAATCAGCCACAGCGACTGTGACAGACAACGGCAACGGTACACACACCATCACAGTAAACAACCCTGATGGCACAAGTACCAGCACCACGGTGAATGACGGTAAAGACGGTAAGAGTCCAACCGTAACCTTGGTTGAAAACCAAGATGGCAGCAAAACCGTTACTGTTAATAACAACGATGGCTCAGCTCCTGTTTCAACAAACATCACCAATGGTAAAGACGGTAAATCACCAACTGCCACTGTAGAAAAAGTTGGCGACACAGCCACCATTACCATCACCAACGCAGATGGCACTCAAAGCACTGCCACTGTTAAAGATGGTAAGAATGGTGAAAAAGGCGACCAAGGTGAAAAAGGTGCTGACGGCAAATCAGCCACAGCGACTGTGACAGACAACGGCAACGGTACACACACCATCACAGTAAACAACCCTGATGGCACAAGCACCAGCACCACGGTGAATGACGGTAAATCACCAACTGCCACCGTAGAAAAAGTTGGCGACACAGCCACCATTACCATCACCAACGCAGATGGCACTCAAACCACCACCACGGTTAAAGATGGTAAGAATGGTGACAAAGGTGCTGACGGCAAATCAGCCACAGCGACTGTGACAGACAACGGCAACGGTACACACACCATCACAGTAAACAACCCTGATGGCACAAGCACCAGCACTACGGTGAATGACGGTAAAGACGGTAAATCACCAACCGTAACCTTGGTTGAAAACCAAGACGGCAGCAAAACCGTTACTGTTAATAACAACGATGGCTCAGCTCCTGTTTCAACAAACATCACCAATGGTAAAGACGGTAAATCACCAACTGCCACTGTAGAAAAAGTTGGC
>NZ_JBSIUP010000076.1:0-1169 GCF_053654055.1 Ursidibacter sp. B-7004-1
GGTCACCTGTAGGACCTTTGTCGCCTGTAGGACCTTGCTCACCTGTAGGACCTTGGTCACCAGTAGGACCTTTGTCGCCTGTAGGACCTTGCTCACCTGCAGGACCTTGGTCACCTGTAGGACCTTTGTCGCCTGTAGGACCTTGGTCACCAGTAGGACCTTGGTCACCTGTAGGACCTTTGTCGCCTGTAGGACCTTGGTCACCTGTAGGACCTTTGTCGCCTACAGGACCTTGTGGACCTGCTTCACCGGTAGGAGTTGTTGCGGGGGCTGCTGGGCTTGGCTCACTTGTAGGGGCTGGTTCTGCTGCTGGCTCTACTGCATCATTAGTTGAACTATTTGGCTCACTAGATGGCAATGTTGCTCGTAGTTCAGGTGGAAGAGTATCTATCAGCGCAAAACCAAAGTTAAAGATGTCAATGCTTGGATTTTCCTCGCCTTCAGTCTTTCTTGTTCTTATTAGAGTTTGTCTTTTTACTCCATCTTCTTCATCAAACCGAAAGCCATCATCGAGCATGGATTGTATATCTTTATAGTCACCATAATCGATAACATACACATATCGATCATTGGGCTCAAATTCTGGAATGCCTCTCAAGATAAATGCGGCATTAGTTGAAGTAGTCGCTCCTAAAGCCAGCAAAATCGCTAAACTTAATTTAGATTTATTAAACATAAATTGTTCCTATTTATTTATTGTTGTGTATTTAAAACGGGATAATTGCTTAAATTACCCTTGTAAAAAATTAGATAAAGAAAACTTTCCAATTCTAAAAAAAAAAAAATGCAAGCCCCGCTTTAAATAAATGGCAAAATTTTTTACAAACCTATAATCCAAATGATTTGACTGACGTTTAATAGCATTGATGAGTTTAAATTCAAAAGCGTACTCTGCCGAATGTACAGAAAGAAAAATCAGAGAGAGGGTAAACGATGAGATGTTTTTGAAAATTGTGTGTAATAGATAAAAGGTGTAATGGACAGAATGGTTGCTAAAAAGTGTATTAAGACACTTATAGTGTCGCAGATTATTGACGAACTTATTTCGTGTAGGGTGGGCTTAAGCCCACCATTTTGTAACTTATTGATTTTAAAGATGGTGGGCTAAAGCCCACCCTACAGATTTTACGTTCTTTTGAAGTTTGTCATCAGTCTGAGACACTTATAGT
>NZ_JBSIUP010000077.1:0-991 GCF_053654055.1 Ursidibacter sp. B-7004-1
AAGTTGGCGACACAGCTACCATTACCATCACGAACGCAGATGGCACTCAAACCACCACCACGGTTAAAGATGGTAAGAATGGTGAAAAGGGTGACCAAGGTGACAAAGGTGCTGACGGCAAATCAGCCACAGCGACTGTGACAGACAACGGCAACGGTACGCATACCATCACAGTAAACAACCCTGATGGCACAAGCACCAGCACCACGGTGAATAACGGTAAAGACGGTAAATCACCAACTGCCACTGTAGAAAAAGTTGGCGACACAGCTACCATTACCATCACGAACGCAGATGGCACTCAAAGCATTGCCACTGTTAAAGATGGTAAGAATGGTGAAAAAGGCGACCAAGGTGAAAAAGGTGCTGACGGCAAATCAGCCACAGCGACTGTGACAGACAACGGCAACGGTACACACACCATCACAGTAAATAACCCTGATGGCACAAGTACCAGCACCACGGTTAAAGATGGTAAGAATGGTGAAAAAGGTGACCAAGGTGAAAAAGGTGCTGACGGTAAATCAGCCACAGCGACTGTGACAGACAACGGCAACGGTACACACACCATCACAGTAAACAACCCTGATGGCACAAGCACCAGCACCACGGTGAATGACGGCAAATCACCAACTGCCACCGTAGAAAAAGTTGGCGACACAGCCACCATTACCATCACCAACGCAGATGGCACTCAAAGCACTGCCACGGTTAAAGATGGTAAGAATGGTGAAAAAGGTGACCAAGGTGAAAAAGGTGCTGACGGTAAATCAGCCACAGCGACTGTGACCGACAACGGCAACGGTACACACACCATCACAGTAAACAACCCTGATGGCACAAGCACCAGCACCACGGTAAATGACGGTAAAGACGGTAAGAGTCCAACCGTAACCTTGGTTGAAAACCAAGACGGCAGCAAAACCGTTACTGTTAATAACAACGATGGTTCAGAACCAGTTTCAACAAACATCACCAACGGTAAAGACGG
>NZ_JBSIUP010000078.1:0-920 GCF_053654055.1 Ursidibacter sp. B-7004-1
CAACTGTTTATTAAAAACACAGCACTCTGCAAACACGAAAGTGGACGTATAGGGTGTGATGCCTGCCCGGTGCTGGAAGGTTAATTGATGGTGTTATCGAAAGAGAAGCTCCTGATCGAAGCCCCAGTAAACGGCGGCCGTAACTATAACGGTCCTAAGGTAGCGAAATTCCTTGTCGGGTAAGTTCCGACCTGCACGAATGGCATAATGATGGCCAGGCTGTCTCCACCCGAGACTCAGTGAAATTGAAATCGCCGTGAAGATGCGGTGTACCCGCGGCTAGACGGAAAGACCCCGTGAACCTTTACTATAGCTTGACACTGAATATTGAATTTTGATGTGTAGGATAGGTGGGAGACTATGAAGATGATACGCCAGTATTGTTGGAGTCGTCCTTGAAATACCACCCTTTAACGTTTGATGTTCTAACGAAACACCAAGTACAGGTGTTCGGACAGTGTCTGGTGGGTAGTTTGACTGGGGCGGTCTCCTCCCAAAGAGTAACGGAGGAGCACGAAGGTTTGCTAATCACGGTCGGACATCGTGAGGTTAGTGCAATGGTATAAGCAAGCTTAACTGCGAGACCAACAAGTCGAGCAGGTGCGAAAGCAGGTCATAGTGATCCGGTGGTTCTGAATGGAAGGGCCATCGCTCAACGGATAAAAGGTACTCCGGGGATAACAGGCTGATACCGCCCAAGAGTTCATATCGACGGCGGTGTTTGGCACCTCGATGTCGGCTCATCACATCCTGGGGCTGAAGTAGGTCCCAAGGGTATGGCTGTTCGCCATTTAAAGTGGTACGCGAGCTGGGTTTAGAACGTCGTGAGACAGTTCGGTCCCTATCTGCCGTGGGCGTTGGATGATTGAAAGGGGCTGCTCCTAGTACGAGAGGACCGGAGTGGACGCATCACTGGTGTT
>NZ_JBSIUP010000079.1:0-880 GCF_053654055.1 Ursidibacter sp. B-7004-1
GTACACCCTGAAAGGGTTATTGAAATCGTGAGAAGACAATAAGAAAGCATTAAACTACATAATGCTGAGTGGCTAGGTTGAGTGGAAAGATAAACGTAAGTGAACAGTTGATAAACTTCGTTAGATTTGAAGAGCCTACGGTAGTTATTGGCTCTAACCAAAATGGTATGCAGTGGGTTATTCCTTTTATTTGTGGGAATACGTTACCGAAACACTGTCGGAGAACAGACTGTATCTTCCCCACTCGTGTGGTGATAATGGAACTTGGTAAGCCTATATTTTCGCCTGAATAGGCAGGTAAAGCGTAAGTGATACTGTTGGAAATGTAGGTAAAAGAGGTTAGAGAAAGCGAATATTGTGCTGTAATGGTGCAAATAGGGTATGAGAGATGACCTAACCCGAAAGGGTGCAGACTTCTAACTGGTCTTTCATCGCAAGATGTCTGACAATTCCTTAGTGGTTTTGGCAGAGATATAAGAAAGCGAGCGTTGGCTTGCTGATTAGTAATAATCAAATAAACCAACGCAAGCACTCTTTATCTCACATAGATAACAAGAGTGTAAGTCTATTGGTAACAATAGCAACTCTTGTAAGTACCCAAAACTGCTAGAGGAGCTATTTAATTACCAAGAAAGGCTTATCTCTTCACGGAGGTAAGTATGAAAGAGCAAACTCATCATACTAAGAAATTAGTAGGCAGTCCAGCTCCAACGACCTCACACATATCACAATGGCATTATATTGATTGGTATAAGGTGAATAGGTATGTGAAAGGAATGCAGGTGCGGATTGCGAAGGCAACACAGGAACGCGATTGGCGTAGGGTTAAAAACTTACAACGAATGCTGACCCACTCGTTTTATGCGAAAGCATTAGCAGT
>NZ_JBSIUP010000080.1:0-856 GCF_053654055.1 Ursidibacter sp. B-7004-1
AAGTAGGGCGGGACACGAGAAATCCTGTCTGAAGATGGGGGGACCATCCTCCAAGGCTAAATACTCCTGATTGACCGATAGTGAACCAGTACTGTGAAGGAAAGGCGAAAAGAACCCCAGCGAGGGGAGTGAAATAGAACCTGAAACCGTGTACGTACAAGCAGTGGGAGCCCGAAAGGGTGACTGCGTACCTTTTGTATAATGGGTCAGCGACTTATATTTTGTAGCAAGGTTAACTGAATAAGGGAGCCGTAGGGAAACCGAGTCTTAACTGGGCGTTGAGTTGCAAGGTATAGACCCGAAACCCGGTGATCTAGCCATGGGCAGGTTGAAGGTTGGGTAACACTAACTGGAGGACCGAACCGACTAATGTTGAAAAATTAGCGGATGACTTGTGGCTGGGGGTGAAAGGCCAATCAAACCGGGAGATAGCTGGTTCTCCCCGAAATCTATTTAGGTAGAGCCTTGAGCGAACACCTTCGGGGGTAGAGCACTGTTTCGGCTAGGGGTCCATCCCGGATTACCAACCCGATGCAAACTGCGAATACCGAAGAGTGATACTCAGGAGACACACGGTGGGTGCTAACGTCCATCGTGAAGAGGGAAACAACCCAGACCGCCAGCTAAGGTCCCAAAGTCTATATTAAGTGGGAAACGAAGTGGGAAGGCTTAGACAGCTAGGATGTTGGCTTAGAAGCAGCCACCATTTAAAGAAAGCGTAATAGCTCACTAGTCGAGTCGGCCTGCGCGGAAGATGTAACGGGGCTAAAATATAGCACCGAAGCTGCGGCATCAGGCGTATCACTAATACGCCTTACGATTAACAACATCGAATGAAACAAAGTGAAATGAGATG
>NZ_JBSIUP010000081.1:0-841 GCF_053654055.1 Ursidibacter sp. B-7004-1
TGCCCTTGGCAAGCAAGCGTTCGTAACAGCGTTTAATATCGGGATTATGTACTTTCGCAACAACTGCTGGTAGATAAAGCAACGCTCTTATCTTGGCGTTACCTCGTTTGGAAAGCATTGTTTTCCCTTTAAAAGTACCCGATTCTCGCAGTCGTGGCACGAGCCCTAAAAAGGCTGCCATTTGAGAAGCGGAATGAAACTTGTGACTGTGATATAAACTCATCATTCTCAGTGAAACGGCTTCACCCACACCAGGAATCGTTTCGAGTAACTCACGGTCTTTCTTGAGCTTTGGATGACGGTCGAGATGGTCATCAATGTGTTGCTCAAGGCGGTCAATCTCTTGTTTTAAATGCGTTTGCATTTTGATGATCGACTGTAAAATATTTTCAGGATAATCGCCTGCTTCGGCTTTTTCATAGCGGTTTTGTTCTCGTTGTAAGTCCGCTTTTAAAGTATCAAGGCGAGCAATTAACGCATTAAGCTGACGTACTTCACGCGGCTCAGGTAGCCATTGGGTGAGCTTGTCTCGCAGGCTCAACGCAATACCGAATTGAGCAAGCCCAACGGCATCACATTTGTCAGTTTTATGCAGGTTTCCTGAACTAATAAATTTATGGCTATCCGCAGGGTTCACAAGGCTAATAAACAAGCCGTGGTCTGCTAAAAAATAAGCCAAATTACGGTGGTAAACGCCTGTTGATTCGATGATGATACGAAGTTCTGACAGGTCTTTATCCACATTTTTATTAAGCCAATCAAGCAATAACGTGAAGCCTTTTAAATCGTTATTGAATACTTTGTTTTGGCGTTTACGGCTGTTGATGTTGTTGAATAAAGC
>NZ_JBSIUP010000082.1:0-679 GCF_053654055.1 Ursidibacter sp. B-7004-1
ACAGTGACGGATGAGAAAGGTAATACCCAGCTTGCGACAGGTAAAGCATCATTGCAACTGGGGGCAAACATCGGGATTGGCTCAGACAAAGATAGCCAACGTAGCCAAACGCTATCAGGTATTAACACTTCAAATCTCACGATTCGAGATGAAAAAGCACAATTAGAGAAAACGGGTAAAACGGCAACTGAAGCCCGAGCAGAGATTAAAACAGACACCACACTTGAAACAGCAGAGGCTCACTCAGGCAAGTTAGAAAGTCGGTTTGATAAGGATAAACTCCAAAAAGAGCTGGCTTATCAGGTTAAAGTTACTCGTGAGTTTCAAACTATCACAAAGCCAGGCATTGACAGCTTTGTGGCAAACCAAGCGGAAAATAAACGCAAAGAAGCCGATGAGTTAGAGAAACAAGGGAAATATCAACAAGCAGCGGAAATTCGCCAAGAAGCGAAAAATTGGGAAACAGGCGGTAAATATCGCCAAGCGGTTGATGCGATAACCAATGCAGTAGGTTTAGCATTAGGCGGTAAACCAACAGAAGGGGTAATTGCAGGGGCGGCTTCGCCTTATATCAACGAGCAAATCAAAAAAGCCACGGAAAACCACCCTGAACTCAATATTCCAGCCCATATGATTTGGGGAGCGATTGAAGCCGAGTTGAACGGTGGTAACGCAATAA
>NZ_JBSIUP010000083.1:0-665 GCF_053654055.1 Ursidibacter sp. B-7004-1
AATATGGCACTAGACGGATTGGAAGCCTTGCTTGCTGAGCATTTTGGTAAAAAGCAAAGCAGACAGATAATCCGTAACAAAACCTATATGGTGCGATATGCGGATGATTTTATTATTTCGGGAAGTTCGCAAGAAATACTGGAAGAAAAGGTTATCCCATTAGTTAAAGCTTTCTTGGCAGAGCGTGGTTTAACGCTATCAGAAACAAAAACTAACATCGTACACATTGAGCAAGGATTTGACTTTTTAGGCTGGACAGTCAGACGCTTTAAACGGAAAGTATTCATCAAACCAAGTAAGAAAAATGTGGAAACATTTTACCGAAAAGTGAAAAAAGTATTGACCGAAATGCGTACTGCCAAGCAGTCCGATGTGATTAAAGTATTAAACCCAATGCTCAAGGGATGGGCAAACTACCATAGACATTGTGTAGCAAAAGCGACCTATAATCGAATGGATATGTTAATTTGGCAAGCTTTATGGAAATGGTGTCGCCGTCGTCATTCAAATAAAGGGAAGCGTTGGATAAAAGAGAAATACTTTTGTACTACGGCAACTCGGAATTGGGTGTTTGGTACAGTAGACATCAATGAAAAAGGCGAGCAATATCCGCTTGACCTGTTTTATTGTAGTGATACTAAGATAAAACGACATAAGAAAATAAA
>NZ_JBSIUP010000084.1:0-665 GCF_053654055.1 Ursidibacter sp. B-7004-1
AATATGGCACTAGACGGATTGGAAGCCTTGCTTGCTGAGCATTTTGGTAAAAAGCAAAGCAGGCAGATAATCCGTAACAAAACCTATATGGTACGATATGCGGATGATTTTATTATTTCGGGAAGTTCGCAAGAAATACTGGAAGAAAAGGTTATCCCATTAGTTAAAGCTTTCTTGGCAGAGCGTGGTTTAACGCTATCAGAAACAAAAACTAACATCGTACACATTGAGCAAGGATTTGACTTTTTAGGTTGGACAGTTCGACGGTTTAAACGGAAAGTACTTATCAAACCGAGTAAGAAAAATGTGGAAACATTCTACCGAAAAGTGAAAAGAGTATTGAATGAAATGCGAACCGCCAAACAGTCTGACATCATTAAAGTATTAAACCCAATGCTCAGGGGGTGGGCAAACTATCATAGACATATTGTTGCAAAAGCAACCTATAATCGAATGGATATGTTAATTTGGAAAGTCTTATGGAAATGGTGTCGCCGCCGTCATTCAAATAAAGGGAGACGTTGGATAAAAGAGAAATACTTTTGTACTACGGCAACTCGGAATTGGGTGTTTGGCACAGTAGATACTAATGAAAAAGGCGAACAATATCCTCTTGATTTGCTTTATTGTAGTGATACTAAGATAAAACGACATAAGAAAATAAA
>NZ_JBSIUP010000085.1:0-646 GCF_053654055.1 Ursidibacter sp. B-7004-1
TTATCATTTGTTGAAAAATTCAGCTTTAACTCTATTATTCTGATATTTTCACTACATATAATTGGTAAGTTGGTAATGATTGAATTACAGAAACCTTACGCTGATATGTATTAACATAACTATCTACGGCTGGTTTTACTAACAAATAGTGATCTGCTTCATTCCAACTTTTTGGAGACCATAAATAATCATCAAATGCAATGACTCCGCCAACCCTTACTAATTGATGAGCTAATAGAGCATCTAACAATACATCTGGAGCTTCGTGAGAGCCATCAACATAAACGAAATCAAAATAGCCTTTCTTTCCTTCTACCAGTAATTCCATCATTTTAGGGTGTGAATACCCTTTACATTTAAAAAGTGTTGTTCTTGGATATTGCTGAATAGCTAGATGCATATTGTGTTCAAAGACTTGCTCTACGGTATCCATATTCCAATTTTCTTTATGTTCTAGTCCTCCTTCCCAACTATCTATACAATAGATTTCTATAGTTTCTGCATATTCACTCATCTTTTCCATAAAATGAAGTGTTGAACGCCCTTCAAATGAACCTATTTCTAAAATTCGTGTAGGTTTCAATTGATCAAAAATAATATCTAAACTAGGAATATTGTGACTAAACCAATCTGTTTGAAAAACATA
>NZ_JBSIUP010000086.1:0-598 GCF_053654055.1 Ursidibacter sp. B-7004-1
ACCGAACGAGATGAGTATTACCACGTTGCATTAAATAGATTAAGAGAAAAAGGCTATATTATTCAATCAATTACCTGCGATGGTCGCCGTGGATTACTTAGGGACTTATTCGATACCCCGATACAGATGTGCCACTTTCATCTCGTTGTAATGGTGATGAGAAAGCTCAGAAAAAAGCATAAATCAGCGGCAGGAAAAGCACTTAAAATACTTGTTAAAACCCTTAAAGAAAGCACAAAAAATAATTTTTATCGCCATTTACACCTATCATCAAGACTATTTAAATGAACGGTCAGATAAATGCAATGAGAAAGGTTATTTTCCTGATAAACATCACAATGTAAGAAGTACTAGCTACAAAAAACAAAAAACCGCAAGCTATCTCTAACTTGCGGTTCTCTCTATATAATACCCTGATGGTGCCCTACTCTCACATGGCGAATCACCACACTACCATCGGCGTTACTGCGTTTCACTTCTGAGTTCGGTATGGAGTCAGGTGGGTCCACAGCACTACGGCCATCAGGAAAATCCTGTCCGTCTCAATTTCGTCTCTCAACTACTCTCTCAACTATTCTATATTCTCTATTCGTTATCG
>NZ_JBSIUP010000087.1:0-596 GCF_053654055.1 Ursidibacter sp. B-7004-1
CTAACCAAAGCACAAGAACGTCAAGAAATGGCACAAGTGATAGGTGAACTTTCGCAAGCAGGTATTCATCATTTGGTGGGTAATCATCTCAAAGAAGCGGAAGCCAAACGCCAAGAAGCGGAAGCGATAGAGAAAGAAAATCCAGCGAAAGCCGCAGAGCTTAAAGCTCAAGCTCAATCAATAGAGGCTGAATATGGCTTAGGTAGTAATTTGCAAATGGGGATTAGAGCAGCTACGGCAGCATTACAAGGTTTGGCAACAGGCAGTGTAGAACAAGCTGCTGTCGGTGCAGCTTCGCCATATCTGAACAAACTTATCAAAATACAAACGGGCGATAATAAAGAAGCCAATCTAATTGCTCACGCTATATTAGGTGCGTTGGAAGCTCGCATTACTGGCAACAATGCTGTAGCCGGTGCATTGGGAGCCTTAACGGCAGAAGTGGCAGCACCTTATATAATGAAAACGCTTTATGGCACAGACAATCCTGAGGATTTAAGCGATAGTCAAAAACAAAATGTCGCAAATTTAAGCCAAATTGCGGCAGGCTTAAGCGGTGGTTTAGTTGGTGATAGCACGAGTAATTTTGTGGCAGG
>NZ_JBSIUP010000088.1:0-527 GCF_053654055.1 Ursidibacter sp. B-7004-1
GAATATTAGTGATACGCCTGTTGGGTAGGGGAGCGTCGTGTAAGCGGATGAAGGTGAATCGAGAGGTTCGCTGGACGTATCACGAGTGCGAATGCTGACATAAGTAACGACAAAACGAGTGAAAAACTCGTTCGCCGGAAGACCAAGGGTTCCTGTCCAACGTTAATCGGGGCAGGGTGAGTCGGCCCCTAAGGCGAGGCTGAAAAGCGTAGTCGATGGGAAACGGGTTAATATTCCCGTACTTGGATAAACTGCGATGTGGGGACGGAGAAGGTTAGGTGAGCAATCTGTTGGATATGATTGTTTAAGCCAGTAGGTGGAAGACTTAGGCAAATCCGGGTCTTCTTAACACCGAGAAGTGATGACGAGTCTCTACGGAGATGAAGTCACCAATACCACGCTTCCAGGAAAAGCCACTAAGCTTCAGGTTTATCTAAACCGTACTATAAACCGACACAGGTGGTCAGGTAGAGAATACTCAGGCGCTTGAGAGAACTCGGGTGAAGGAACTAGGCAAAATAGCACCG
>NZ_JBSIUP010000089.1:0-523 GCF_053654055.1 Ursidibacter sp. B-7004-1
ACTTCAGTGAAGTGACTGCAGACAAAACCAACGCAGGTGAATTGACGGCTACTTCAGCAACAGTGAATGGTCCTACTACGCTAAATGGTACGGCTACAGTTAAAGATAAATTAACAGCTGAAAAAGGTGCAACCATCAGTGGTGGTAACCTTGAAATGAGCGGTAATAAAATCACAGGTTTAGCTGAAGGTGTTGATGGTAAAGATGCGGTAAATGTTGAACAGCTTGGCAAAGCCAAAACTGAACTGACAGAAAAAGGCTTGAAGTTTAAAGGTGAAACAGGTGATGAAATCCACAAAAACTTAGGCGAAACACTTGAGATTGTTGGCAAAGGCAACAACATCAACACCACAAATACGGATGGAAAAATTGAGATTTCTATCTCTGATACGCCAACTTTCACTAACCTCACGACCACCGAAGGTGCGAATATTGGTGGTAATTTAGATGTGGCTGGTCCAGCGACATTTAAAAATAGCGTAACTGCTGAAAAAGGTGCAACTATTAAAGGTGGAGACCTAGT
>NZ_JBSIUP010000090.1:0-493 GCF_053654055.1 Ursidibacter sp. B-7004-1
GCACACATCTCAATGCAGAGGGGGAGGTTAATATTCTTGCTGTGGATGAAAACCACCTTGAACAAAGCAAAAATAAATCACAAGGTTTCAATGCAGGCGTAGCGATTAGTTATGGAAGTAGCGGTTTTGCTTTTGGGGTAACCGCTGGGGGGAATATCGCCAAAGGCTATGGCAATGGCGAAAGCCAAGCGTGGGTTGGTAGTCAAGTGGGCAGTTTAAACAGCCAAACCACCATTAAAAGTGGCACGGATACCCATATCATTGGCTCACAAGTGAAAGGAAAATCGGTCAAAGTCAATGCAGATAACCTCAACATTCAAAGTTTACAAGATACGATGAAGTATGAAGGTAAACAAGAAAGTGCCTCGGCTCAAGTTACTGTAGGTTATGGTGCATCAGGCAGTGCAAGTTACAGCAAATCCAAAATGAAAGCCGATATGGCGAGTGTGAATCAACAAGCAGGGATATTTGCAGGAGATGAGGGGTATGATGT
>NZ_JBSIUP010000091.1:0-461 GCF_053654055.1 Ursidibacter sp. B-7004-1
AACGTAACCAATACGACCAAGACTAAAGACCTTGTTGTTACTGAAAATGCGACAATCAGAGACTTAAACGTAACCAATACGACTAAGACTAAAGATCTTGTTGTTACTGAAAATGCGACAATCAGAGACTTAAACGTAACCAATACGACTAAGACTAAAGACCTTGTTGTTACTGAAAATGCGACAATCAGAGACTTGAACGTAACCAATACGACTAAGACTAAAGACCTTGTTGTTACTGAAAATGCGACAATCAGAGACTTGAACGTAACCAATACGACTAAGACTAAAGATCTTGTTGTTACTGAAAATGCAACAATCAGAGACTTAAACGTAACCAATACGACTAAGACTAAAGACCTTGTTGTTACTGAAAATGCGACAATCAGAGACTTAAACGTAACCAATACGACCAAGACTAAAGATCTTGTTGTTACTGAAAATGCGACAATCAGAGACTT
>NZ_JBSIUP010000092.1:0-449 GCF_053654055.1 Ursidibacter sp. B-7004-1
AAATTGAAATGGCAAGCAATTAGTGAACTTTCAGGCAAAAAGTATAAGCCAAGCCCATTAAAGCGAGTGTTTATACCCAAAGCAAATGGAAAGAAACGCCCCTTGGGTATTCCAACGATGAGAGATAGAGCTATGCAAGCCCTACACTTGTTGGGATTACAACCTGTTGCAGAAACCTTGGCTGATAAAAGCTCTTATGGATTTCGGATAAGCCGTTCAACGGCAGATGCGATTAACCATATACACAGTATTTTCTCTTTGAGGGGAGAAAAGAAATCAGCAGAATGGGTACTTGATGCAGATATACAGGGGTGTTTTGACCACATTAGCCACGATTGGCTTATTCAGCATATTCCAATGAACAAACGGATATTGCGGAAGTGGCTAAAATCAGGTGTGGTTGAGTTCGGACAGTTAAAGGCAACGAAAGAAGGTACTCCACAAGGGGG
>NZ_JBSIUP010000093.1:0-428 GCF_053654055.1 Ursidibacter sp. B-7004-1
AAAGTGGTTACAAACAACGATGGCACACACACATTAACCGTCACAGATGGCAATGGTACTGAAACAAGCACCATCATCAATGATGGCAAATCACCAACTGCCACCGTAGAAAAAGTTGGCGACACAGCCACCATTACCATCACCAACGCAGATGGCACTCAAAGCACTGCCACTGTTAAAGATGGTAAGAATGGTGAAAAAGGTGACCAAGGTGAAAAAGGTGCTGATGGCAAATCAGCCACAGCGACCGTGACAGACAACGGCAACGGCACGCATACCATCACAGTAAACAACCCTGATGGCACAAGTACCAGCACCACGGTGAATGACGGTAAAGACGGTAAATCACCAACTGCCACTGTAGAAAAAGTTGGCGACACAGCCACCATTACCATCACCAACGCAGATGGCACTCAAAGCACTGCCAC
>NZ_JBSIUP010000094.1:0-422 GCF_053654055.1 Ursidibacter sp. B-7004-1
CTTTTATCCCTGCAATTTGGTCTGGTAATAATTACAGTGAAAAAACTATATTAAAAGGTGTTGATGGCAATGAAACCTATGGGGAAGTGAGAGCCTTGAGTGCAGACGGTAAAATTGCAGGTGGGCGAAGTAAAGTTGGAGAAAATTACCGCGCTACTATTTGGTCAGGTAACGATTGGAAAGCCTATGATTTAGGAACCTTCGAACAAGATGGATCAGGTTTTTCTTCAGTTACTGCAATGAATGATGACGGTACTATCATAGGAGGACAAGCTCAATTTAATAATAGCTACTTCGGTTATGCTGCTCTTTGGTTTATTCAATATGATGAAAACGGCAAACCTACTATAGATTTGCTAACGAATGAAAGCAATATCCCTGATATTCCATCAGCTACAGATGCGACTACAGATACAGCACAG
>NZ_JBSIUP010000095.1:0-410 GCF_053654055.1 Ursidibacter sp. B-7004-1
GGTGCGGTGGTTGAAAGTGAAGGCACACTGCGAGCAGAGGGCAAAGATATCACTATTACAACCCTTAATCTCAAAAATAAAGAACATTACAAGGGTGACGCAGATAACTATTATCGCTTAGACCAAAAATCAGAGGCAGGTAGCCAAGTTACGGGTAAAAATGGTGTAACGCTGGTGGCTGAAAAAACGGTTAATTTACGTCAAACAAGCCTAGGCAGTGCAGACGGAAATATGACTATCACAGCCAAAGAAGGGAATGTCAATATTGAAGCAGGACGAGCCGAAGAGCAACTGGCAACCAGTTCAAAATCGACCTCTAAAGGATTATTGAGTAAAACCACCGAAATCAATCGCCACGAACACAACACAACGAATGCTGTGGGGAGTGAATTAGATGGTAAGAATATCAC
>NZ_JBSIUP010000096.1:0-404 GCF_053654055.1 Ursidibacter sp. B-7004-1
CGTGGTATCATCCGTACGGGTGAAGAGGTTGAGATTGTTGGTATCAAAGAAACAACAAAAACAACTGTAACTGGTGTTGAAATGTTCCGTAAATTACTTGACGAAGGTCGTGCAGGTGAGAACGTAGGTGCATTATTACGTGGTACAAAACGTGAAGAAATCGAACGTGGTCAAGTATTAGCGAAACCAGGTTCAATCACCCCACACACAGACTTCGAATCAGAAGTTTACGTATTATCAAAAGAAGAAGGTGGTCGTCATACTCCATTCTTCAAAGGTTACCGTCCACAATTCTACTTCCGTACAACGGACGTAACAGGTACTATCGAATTACCAGAAGGTGTTGAGATGGTAATGCCAGGCGATAACATCAAAATGACAGTAAGCTTAATCCACCCAATCGC
>NZ_JBSIUP010000097.1:0-400 GCF_053654055.1 Ursidibacter sp. B-7004-1
TCTTCGTGCCACTTACTTTCGACTATTCTGATAGCTCTAGGAGCTTGAAGGGTAGGCAGACCAAGAAAGGAGCGTTGCTCAAGACTTGGTTCTAAGTTGGGGAAGATAATGTCCAACTTTATGCGGTAACAAGGTATGGTCTTCACTTTGACGTACTTAATTTCTTTTTAGAAATTAAGAAGAGTAAGAAAGCAAGATCCGTTATCGAAAGATATAACTACCGTTAGTCGCCTGCATTATGTAGAGTGGCTTGGGTCAGATCCTAAACGTAATATCGTCCATAAAACCCCATTATCCAACCTACTATAAATAAAGTCCCAAAGGTTTTCGGCATTCTGAGAAAAACCGACCATAAGAAAGTGGAATTTCTTATGATTGAATGTATCTTTTACGACTTATC
>NZ_JBSIUP010000098.1:0-379 GCF_053654055.1 Ursidibacter sp. B-7004-1
ACAAGCTGAAAAACTGAGAGATTTTCGAAAGAAAGTCTGAGTAAAGAAATCTTAACTGAACAAAAGCAGTTAAGTCTTAGTGTCATAATGAAATACCTGAAAATACTTCAGGTTGTATAGTTAAGTGACTAAGCGTACACGGTGGATGCCTTGGCAATCAGAGGCGATGAAGGACGTGCTAATCTGCGAAAAGCTTGGATGAGTCGATAAGAGGCGTTTAATCCAAGATGTCCGAATGGGGAAACCCAGTAGATGAAGAATCTACTATTATTAAGTGAATACATAGCTTAATAAGGCAAACCGGGAGAACTGAAACATCTAAGTACCCCGAGGAAAAGAAATCAACCGAGATTCTGTAAGTAGCGGCGAGCGAAAGCGG
>NZ_JBSIUP010000099.1:0-375 GCF_053654055.1 Ursidibacter sp. B-7004-1
GCCACCAGTTGTTAGACCAGTTATTGTGCCTCTTAACTTAGATTTTACTAAAAAATCTATTGAGCAATTTTCAGCTTCTCGTTTTGCGACAGTTGCACAGCAATACTATAGCTTAAAACGTTTACAGCAAGGTTGTTATACTGATGAGAAAGGTTTCTGCTATCGTACTTATGGAGACGCAGCTAAAGACTCTTATGGTAATGACTTAAACGCAGGGCTAAATTTAGGCTATCAATTTGGTAATGGTTTCCTTGTTGGAGCAAACCTTGAACATAATTTCTATCGTTCTGTAAATCAACAGAAGCAAAATCAAGGGAATTTAGGGGTAGGGGCATTTGCTCGTTTACAACATAATAATTGGTATATTTCCCCTGC
>NZ_JBSIUP010000100.1:0-324 GCF_053654055.1 Ursidibacter sp. B-7004-1
CCTGAATGGGAATTGTATAAAGAAATTTTAAACCAACGCAGACTTTATGAAGAGCAATCTCATAGACAGCAATGGCGAGCTTTATTCAAAGAACAGAAGGGAAAATGTGCGTTATGTCAAGGTATGATTACCAAAGAAACAGGGTGGCACGACCATCACATTACCTATAAAGTACTAGGTGGTTCAGATAGCTTAAGTAACCGATGTTTGGTACACCCAACGTGTCATACGAAAATTCACGCTTTAAATTTGAAAGTGGTGAAGCCGACTACAATGTAGTTAATAGAAAGGCTTGAGCTGTATGCAGAGAAATTTGCTTGTACA
>NZ_JBSIUP010000101.1:0-288 GCF_053654055.1 Ursidibacter sp. B-7004-1
AGACAAAAACGAAGTCATCCGTTGGGTCTGTAGCTCAGGTGGTTAGAGCGCACCCCTGATAAGGGTGAGGTCGGTGGTTCAAGTCCACTCAGACCCACCACTCATTAAGGTATGAGTGAAAGCAACGGAAAATGAATGGGGATATAGCTCAGCTGGGAGAGCGCCTGCCTTGCACGCAGGAGGTCAGCGGTTCGATCCCGCTTATCTCCACCAATTCATCATAACTGACTGTTTTAATAGTAAAACATAAAATAGTGAGTTATGATGAAAGACGAAAGTCATTTGTCA
>NZ_JBSIUP010000102.1:0-262 GCF_053654055.1 Ursidibacter sp. B-7004-1
CTGCTAGTTACATAACAGGTTACACTCATCAATTTTGTTGTACTGCATATATCTTCAACGTTATTGATTGTAACAATGGTAATAACAGCTTACGCATACTTACTAAGTTATAATAAATAAGCCCTTACTGTTGCTTTAAAACTTAGCTCTTGTTATTAAGAATAACACTGTAAATTGACCACTTTGCATTAGATAGATCAAACCTATCCCACAGTATATAGACATTACGTCTATTTATCACATAGCAAGGTAAGATAATCAA